>DATGXD010000311.1:0-17634 GCA_035299105.1 Paludibacter sp.
ACTTCATGCCGACCTGGAACAGGAACTCCGCTTAAATGGCAACCTGGCAAATTTCAACCGGTCGCTCACTTCGGCCTCGCTGGATTATACAATCATAAAAAAAATCCTGAAGGCGGGAATAGATTATGATTTCATTTACCAGCACAATCCGGGAAAAAACTTTTACGAAACGCGCCAACGGGCATCGGTGTCACTTTCGGGCCAAACGAAAGTAGACCCATTTGATTTCACAATAAAAACCCGTCTGCAATCAATCTACCGCGACGAAACCCATGGGGATTACAAATTCAACCCCGAATATCGCTGGCGCAACAAACTGGAATGCGAATACACGATTTTTGGCTCGCCGGTAAAACCGTATTTATCGGGAGAAATATTCTGCCCGATAAATGGCAAGCACGGTTTCTTCCTCGATGGTTACCGTGCTTGCCTGGGTGCAAAATACAGGTTGTCCGCACAAACATCGCTCAATTTCCAGCTCCGCTACGACCAGGAGGTACAACAAGCCAACCCGAAAGGAACCTTATATGGTTGCATCGGTTGGAATTACAGGTTGTAAATCCCGGGCAACATTACAAAGCCTTCCCTGGATTTAAATAAATCGCACTTAAACTGCTGATATTCAAGATTTAGATAAAAACACACATTAATCCCATACCGGGTCCACGTTAATTGAAAAAAAACAACCAACAACACAAAACAATTTATTTCCAGCAATATTTCATCCATCAAAAATCACTAATTCACAACCAAGTAGAAGATTATTGTAAAAAATTTCGTATCTTTGCGCCCGAAATTTAGAAGTATAAAAATAGAAAAATGTAATTTTATGAATGTAGTTACAAAAACCATCACATTGGGTGATGGACGTACCATTTCGGTTGAAACAGGGAAGTTGGCCAAACAAGCCGATGGATCTGTGATGGTTCGCATGGGCAACACCATGCTGTTGGCCACAGTTTGCTCGGCAAAGGATGCCGTTCCGGGAACGGATTTTATGCCGCTTTCGGTTGATTACAAAGAAAAGTTTGCCTCCTCGGGCCGTTTCCCAGGAGGTTTCCTTCGCCGCGAAGGCCGTGCATCGGATTACGAAATCCTGGTATCACGCCTGGTCGACCGCGCATTGCGCCCTTTGTTCCCCGATGATTACCATGCAGAAACTTTTGTGACCGTAACACTTTTCTCTGCCGATGGTGTGGATATGCCCGATGCATTGGCCGGTTTGGCTGCTTCGGCCGCTTTGGCTGTTTCGGATGTTCCATTCAATGGCCCCATTTCCGAAGTGCGTGTAGCACGGGTGAACGGCGAATTCATAGTAAACCCGACTTTCGAACAATTAAGCAGTGCCGATTTGGAAATCATGGTTGCCGCCACTATCGACAACATCATGATGGTGGAAGGCGAAATGAAGGAAGTGAGCGAAGAAGACCTGCTGAACGCCATGAAGGTAGCACACGAAGCTATTATCCCGCAATGCAAGCTCCAGCTCGAATTGATGGAAGCCGTGGGAAAAACCGTGAAACGCACCTACAACCACGAAGAAAACGACGAAGAACTCAAGAAAGATGTCTGGGCCAAAACCTACGACAAGGTATATGAAGTGGCAAGGGCCTGCAATGCCGACAAACATTCGCGCGCCGAAAATTTCGAAGCGGTAAAAGCTGCCTATATCGAGTCGCTCGACCCCGAAGTTGCCGCCGAGAAAAAATCCCTGATTAGCAGGTATTACCACGATGTGGAAAAAGAAGCCATGCGCCGCTCGATCCTCGATGAAGGAAAACGACTGGATGGCCGCAAAACCACCGAAATCCGCCCCATCTGGTCGGAAGTCGACTATTTGCCGGGAGCACACGGGTCGGCTGTGTTCACCCGAGGCGAAACCCAATCGCTGACAACTGTTACACTCGGCACCAAAATGGACGAGAAACTCGTCGACGAAGCATTGATCCGTGGCAAGGAACGTTTCTTGCTGCACTATAACTTCCCACCGTTCTCGACTGGCGAAGCCCGTGCATCGCGTGGTGTTGGCCGCCGCGAAGTAGGTCACGGAAACCTGGCCATGCGTGCCTTGAAAAACATGATTCCTGAAAATTACCCATACGTCGTACGCGTGGTTTCGGACATCCTGGAATCGAACGGTTCATCATCGATGGCAACCGTTTGTGCCGGTACGCTGGCATTGATGGATGCCGGTGTGGAAATCAAGAAACCAGTTTCGGGTATTGCCATGGGACTTATTTCTGAAAACAAAGGAAAGAATTTTGCTGTCCTGTCAGACATTCTGGGCGATGAAGACCACTTGGGCGACATGGACTTCAAGGTGACAGGTACAAAGGACGGTATCACTGCCACGCAAATGGACATTAAGGTAGATGGACTTTCGTACGAAATCCTCGAAACCGCTTTGAACCAGGCAAAACAAGGCCGCCTGCATATCCTTGGAAAAATACAGGAAACGCTTGCCGAGCCACGCGAAGACCTGAAACCGAATGCACCGCGAATCGTGGTAATGTTCATCCCGAAGGAAATGATTGGCGCAGTGATAGGCCCTGGCGGAAAAATTATCCAGAACATGCAGGCCGAAACCGGAGCAGTTATCACTATCGAGGAAATTGGCGACCAGGGACGCGTGGAAATTGCTGCAAGCAACAAAACTTCTATCGATTCAGCTATTGCTAAAATCAAGGGTATAGTTGCCATTCCAGAAGTTGGCGAAACCTATCCTTCGAAAGTAAAATCGGTAATGCCTTACGGTGCTTTTGTTGAGTTCATGCCAGGCAAGGAAGGACTCCTCCATATTTCGGAAATTGACTGGAAACGCATTGAAACCATGGAACAGGCCGGAATCAAGGAAGGCGACATGATCGATGTGAAACTGCTCGACATTGACCAAAAAACCGGCAAGTTCAAGTTGTCGCGCAAGGCTTTGTTGCCACGTCCTCCAAAAGAAGAAAAGAAACAAGACTAAGAGCAAATCTGGTCCATAACAACAAGAAAGCTGCAATCGCAAAGGTTGCAGCTTTTTTTATTCCATTGTGTCCAGTATTTGCCCCAGGGTTTCTTTACGAAGTATTTTATTACCCGGCGAATACACAAACTTCCGGGTATAAAAAATCTGCTTGGGCATTTCGTATTTTTCCAACACTTCCGACATTTTCCCCTTCAATTGTTGTTCATCTTCCGACACTGCCTTTTCAAGCACCAAAACCACTTTGTTTTGTAAAACCGTATCGGGAATTGAAGATATAAAATATGGACAGGAAAGTATTGTATCGAGTTTTTTCTCAAGCAATTCCGGATGGATTTTAATGCCGCCCGAATTAATCACGGAATCAATCCGTCCCAACCATTTGAAAGAGCTTCCTCCCGAAATCTCAACCAAATCATTGGTAACAATATCGTTTTCGGACAAATGTGGTGCATGAATCACCAGGCACCCCCTTCCATCCAACCGAATACGGACCCCATCTAAAACGGTGAAATAGTCGGATTTTTCCTTGCCATTGAACCGCCTCAGGGCAATGTGCGAACAAGTTTCGGTCATGCCATATGTTTCGAAAAGTTCGGCGGGGATGTTTTCCACCAATTTTTCGAGTTTTCCGGCCACGGGACTGCCACCGACAATGATTTTGCGCACTCTCGCCTGCTGAAGAGTTTCGTGGGAATGGAAAAGCTGGTAGGGAGTGATGGCGGCAAAATCAATTTCCACATCCAGATGTTCGAACGGGTTTGCCGAAGGCTCAACTGTCAGTAGGTTGAAGCCTACGGCCAAAGCCCTGGCAAGCATCATTTTACCGGCAATATACGAAGCCGGAAGACATAACAACGCTGTGCTTTGTTCGTTCAGTCCAAAGAACCGGTTGGTCATCCGAGCCGAATTGATCATCTGCCTTTTTAAAAGCCGGATGGTTTTGGGTTTACCTGTCGAGCCGGAAGTTTGCGCTTCAATGAAATCAGTATCATCGAACCAGTTTTGGAGGAAATGGAAGATGGAGTTTTGCCATGGATCTGCCAGGTTGGCTACCAAATGCAACTCCCTAAATGTATGGCAATTATAAACACAGCCATTCAGTTTTATATCTTGCGAAACGTCACTCATTTTTGTCTTTCAATTGAATTCCCTTCTTGTAGCCTCCCCGTTTCCATTCGGATGTAAAAAAACAGGCGATTCATTTTACAAAACAGAGCTCAAATTCCAATCATTTCCATGCTTGTAAAACAACTTAGCTTCCTGAATCTTCAATGGCGAAGGAATATTATTGTGATACAATTGCCCTGTTCCCAATCCCTGCGGCAAATCAGAATTCAACGTAAATGTCCATTGCGCAATGGCATTCAGGCCAATATTCGCTTCGAGCGCCGAAGTTATCCACCAGCCTACCTGGTGCTTTTCTGCCAACCTTATCCATTCCTCC
Source organism: Paludibacter sp. (assembly GCA_035299105.1). Classification (GTDB taxonomy): domain Bacteria; phylum Bacteroidota; class Bacteroidia; order Bacteroidales; family Paludibacteraceae; genus Paludibacter. Next base: position 4,416 of record DATGXD010000311.1, read on the forward strand.
GACTGGCGGAAACCTCCAATCAGACTTGGCTTTAGAATAATGTAAGCCGGCTTTATATTCTCAATAATACTTTCTTTTCCAGACAATTGCACTCCAATCAATTCTTCATCCAGCACAATCGGTATCGGCGAGCGTTGGCACAAAGCAGCCATCATTTCGAACTGCCTCGGCTTAATTGGCTGTTCGATAGAATGGATATGGAACTCGGCCAACTTTTCAAGCTTTGCCAGCGCTTCCGAAGGCTGGAAAGCACCATTCGCATCCAACCTGATTTCGAGTTCATCAGGAGGGAAATTTTGGCGAATACCGGCAAGAATTTCCAGTTCGGTTCCGAAGTCAATGGCTCCAACTTTCAGTTTGATGCAACGGTAACCGGCAGCTATTTTCTCACTTATTTGCCTTTGCATGAACGCTTTATCGCCCATCCAAACCAATCCGTTTATTGGAATGCCAGCTTTTCCATCGGTAAACTCGGAAGGAAAAAGGCATTTGGAACCATGGGCTTTCAAATCGAGCAAAGCCGTTTCCAGCCCAAACGAAATGGAAGGAAACCCGCTTAAATCAATTGATTCAGGTTCAATTCCATCGTTCAACATGTGGCAAACTTCCTCTAATTTCTGGCAATACAACTCTTCCGAATCAATGCTCAAACCCGGAATGACCGAACATTCGCCGATTCCGGTACATCCATCTTCTTCCAGGATGAGGAACGAGGAAGGTTTCTGCATCAAAACTCCCCGCGAAGTTCCGGCCGGAAATTTGAATTGAAGGTTTATGGAAGTAAATCGGGTTTTCATTCGCTTCGGTTAAATATACTAATAATCAGTTTTTCAATCACTTACTTCTCTTTCGTGCGACTGGCAGCAACAAACAAAGTCAAAAGCGGCTAAGGCTTCATTGCTTGCGGCAGGCTTATTCTCCGGATTAATAGGTTGCGCCTGTGGTTATTGAGAAATTGAATCCCTCGGGGATTCCAATATCCATTCCTAATTAATTCTGGTGGAATAGAATTAACAGCAAAATAATTTCCAGCAGGATATCAGACAACCAACCCAATCCCAAAACCCAGTGCAAACAAAAAGCTCCCCATGGCTAATTTTCCCAACTCAGGATAAAGTTCCAGTGAATCTTTATATGTGAGAACTTTTTTCAGGTTAAGAAATAAGACCGGGAACGAAAGTAAAAACATCCATTGCCAAACGGACTGGTAATTTATCAGGGTATAAATCATGGCAAGAATTACCGCACCACCAATCAGAAACAAATGATAAAACGCGGCATTTTCAACTCCCATGGCGACAACTATGGTTTTCTTTCCGGCATTCTTATCTGCCTCGTAATCACGCATATTGTTCATATTCAACACGCCGGTACTCAACAAACCAATGGCCGAAGCCGGCAACAGAATATCCCAACGGAAACTCTGTGCATGCAGGAAATAAGTTCCGCACACCCCCACCAACCCGAAGAAAACGAACACGAAAATATCGCCCAATCCCCGGTATCCGTAGGGGTTTTTGCCCACAGTATATTTTATGGCGGCCACAATGGCCGCAATTCCCAACCCGGCAAACACCAGCAGGTTCGTGATATCCATTCCGGCGGTACCTATCCCGATTAGCGCTACACCCGAAACTGCACACAGCACCCCAACCAGGATAATGCCCCGCAACATGGTTTTGGGACTTATTTCACCCGATTGAACCATGCGTTTGGGGCCGATTCGCTCAGCTGTATCTTTCCCGTTCACGAAATCGCCATAATCATTGGCCATGTTCGAAATGATTTGCAACAAAATGGTTGTAAGCGCGGCAAGCCCGAAAATCGGCCAACGGAATTTATCGTCCGAAGCAGCCAGGCACGAACCCATAATGGTGTTGGACAATGCCAGTGGCAATGTTTTCAGGCGGAAAGCGGCAATCCAGTTTTTCATCATAATAAATATTTCAGCACACCAAGAAATATATACAATTATGTATCAATAGATTACGGCAACTTTGGAAATTTACCGAAATCAGGTTTGCGTTTTTCCAGAAAAGCATTTTTCCCTTCGTGAGCTTCTTCGGTCATGTAATAAAGCATGGTGGCGTTACCGGCCAATTCCTGGATTCCGGCCTGCCCATCGAGTTCGGCATTGAGCCCGGCTTTAATCATGCGCAAGGCCAGGGGCGAATGTTCCATCATTTTTTTACACCAGGCCACTGTTTCGTCCTCAAGTTTGTCGAAAGGCACCACGGTGTTTACAAGGCCCATTTCCAAGGCTTCGGCGGCGGAATATTGCTTGCAAAGGAACCATATTTCGCGGGCTTTTTTCTGCCCGACAATACGCGCCAGGTATGATGAACCGAAACCCGCATCAAAACTACCCACTTTCGGTCCCGTCTGTCCAAAAATGGCATTTTCGGAAGCAATGCTCAGGTCGCAAACCACATGCAGCACATGCCCGCCACCGATGGCATAGCCGTTCACCATGGCTACAACCGGTTTTGGAAGCGAACGGATTAGTTTCTGCAAGTCGAGGACATTCAGCCGCGGCACACCATCCTTGCCAATATACCCGGCAATATTTTTCACATTCTGGTCACCCCCGGCACAAAAAGCCTTGTCGCCTTCGCCGGTCAGGATGACTGTGCCAATATCCTGGCTCTCGCGGCAATACACCATGGCCTGGATAATTTCCTTGATCGTATCGGGTGTAAAAGCATTGCGATAACGGGGTCGGTTGATGGTAATTTTTGCAATTCCCTCGAAATATTCAAATTTGATTTCTTCAAATTCCTGAATGGTTGTCCACTGTCTCATATTATTTATCTGATTATTAATTATTTATCAATACAAAAAACCAAAAAGCCAAAGAGGGATTTTTTTTTCGTACCCGAATTCAATATTATCGGCTGCAATATACGCATTCTCGAGGTTTTCAATTTGCTTTTTCTTCTTGCTGCCGCCCCCAATTTCGAAAGTAAATTGTCCATCGATTAAAAAATCGCTCACTGCCGAAAGTTCAACAAAGTTAGTGACCCTAAGTTGATTGGCAAAAAAAGTTTCGCGGGCATTCGCCTGGTCGACGTTTTTTTCATCGATTGCAAACATCAAATTGGGGTTTTCAAGAAAAATTTTATCCGGTTTTTGCAACAGGCTTATTCCTTTGGTGTCCTTGTAAGTGGTGAAAATCAAATGTGCATCGTTCAATGCATGCAAATACCCCAATAAGGTTTCCCGATTCACGCCTATCCGTTCGCTCAATTTTGAAATATTGGGGATAAAAGGTGCCGAGCTTGAAATAATGTAGAGCAATTGTTTTAATTTGGGAATAAAACCGGTTTGAACGTTCCGCAAGAGGGGAAGTTCAATTTCAAGGATCATATTTATCACCTCTTCGATTCGGGTATAATACAGGTCGGGCAACTCCCTGTAAAACGGATAGTAACCGCTTTTCAAATAGGATTCGAAATACCTCAGCGGTTTAAATTTTGAAACAAGTTGTTGGGAAATAACTCCATGCTGTTCAATGATTTCGGCCAGGCAGTAAGCCTTAAAGTTTTCCTTCAATTCGATATTCAAATATTCCCTGAAAGAAAGCCCGAACATCTGATAAATAATGGCTCGCCGGCTTAAATCGGCTCTTGCATCCAGGATTTCGAGCAAGGATGAGCCTGTAAAAACAACCTTCAGCTCGGGATAATCATCGTAAATATTTTTTATTTCGACCGACCATCCCGCATATTTATGAACTTCGTCAAGAAAAAGGTATTTCCCTCCCCGTTTCGAGAATTCATCCACTAAATCGATAAGCTTATGTTCGGAAAACCAGATATTATCCAGACTTGCATATAATGTCCTGTCCAAATCCGGTTCGAGGTTCAATTTTATGTATTGCAACAACAAAGTGGTTTTTCCCACGCCCCGAGAACCTTTGATTCCAATCAGACGGGCATCCCAATTGATTTGCTCCATAAGGCTACGGATAAAATCCGTTTCCGTGTAAGCAATCTTTTTCCTGAAATTTTGGATTAGTTGTTCCATAATTGTGAATTATGCGGCAAAGATATATATTTTGCATGACACAACCAGCAATATGTTACATATTTTGCACGACACAACCTACAAACACGGGCATATATTGCATTATAGACCCAACAAAACACGGAATTTAATTTCAATTTCCCTTTACTGCCCTGAAATACCCTTTGTAATTTTCAGTGTTCAGATCGCTGTCGGTAAATACTTCGAGAACGGTGGCAGCTGGCACAACGAACAGGTCTTGCAAGCATTTTTCTATTTCATCTGTTTCATTGCAAACCATATAATTCAAACCATATGCTTCCACAAGCGACTTGATGTTGACCTGGTGCGGTGTGGTAAAAAAGTCGAGGCTGTTTTTCATCAGCTCCTTATCGCCAATGAACCGGAAAATATTCCCCCCGTTATTGTTCATCACAATGATTTTGAAATTATTGCCTATATAATTATTCCACAGGCCATTGGAATCGTAAATAAACGACAGGTCGCCAGTCAGGAAAACGGTTGGAAATCCCGAAGCATGAGCAAAACCGGCGGCGGTGGACAAACTGCCATCAATGCCCGAAGTCCCGCGGTTGCAGTAATAACTGATGTCCGGGCGGGTTCGGAAAAGTTGCGTCCAACGCACCGAAGTGCTGTTTGCCAAATGCAATTGTGTTCCTGCCGGCAGAAGCCTTAACAAGTCAGTTACTAAACGCATATCGGACAAAGGTGCATCCTGAATAAACTGGTTGTGGCGTTGCGAAACAATTTCCATTTGTTTCAAACAATCAATTGAATAAGAGCTATTTGTCATTCCAAAAGGCATGTTATCCAGCACATCGGCCGCACGACCCGGGATTATGAGATCGAGGCATTTGTAGGTGTCGACATAGGGCAACGAAGATTCAAGTTGCCAGTGGGCCGAAGGCTGGAATTCGCGCAGGAACAGCTTAAGCTGCTTACATATAACCGATTGCCCGATGGTAACCAGCAAATCGGGGCGGAAAACAGCTTTCATTTCAGGTGTCAGCGAAGCAAAAAAAGATTCGGCTTGCGAAATGATTTTCCCGCCGCTGACATTCGACAGGTTTTCGGCAACCACAATGACATCGGGTTCATCGGCCAGCTTGTTTGCCAACTTGTTGAGCGCACCGTTTTTGGGTAAAATGCCGAAAACCACCATTTTTTTTGGGAAAGTTGTCCAAGTTGCAACCAGCTTTTCCATAGCCGATTCAGTGGGTGCGGTGTCGACCTGCAATATTCCGAATACTTTCGGCGAGGAATGAATCTCGGGCAAGGAAGTGTATATTGGCTCACGCAGCGGCACGTTGATTTGCACCGGTCCTTGCGGGTACGAAACGGCCGTGTCGATAGCCTGTGACACCTGCCGGTCGGAAAACTGCAAATCGACTGCCTGCGCCGTTTCAACAGGTAATTCGAAACAAGCTTTTATGTAATTGCCGAAAATATTCTGCTGCCTCAATGTTTGCCCATCGGCCTGGTCAATCATTTCGGCAGGGCGGTCGGCAGTGAAGACCAACAGGGGCAAATTCTGGTAATAAGCTTCCGAAACAGCCGGGGCAAAATTCAGCACAGCCGTTCCCGAGGTACAAACCAAGGCTACCGGTTCGCCGCTTTGTTGCGCCATTCCCAACGCGAAATAAGCAGCCGAACGTTCGTCGGTCATGCTCAGGCATTCAACATCCTGCTGTGCGGTAAATGCAAAAATCAAAGGTGCATTGCGTGAGCCTGGTGCAATGACAACTTTCCGGACTCCATGGAGCCTGCAAATTTCGGGTATATTTTTGATTCCTTGTCGAAAATGCGGCATGATGCTATTTACGTTTTTATAATTTCATACTGTTTGTGCAAGCAATCCAGCCCCATCTCGGCCATGCACAAAGTCTATTGGCTTCATCGTGTCAGCATAAACTTAAAGCTCAACCCGAAATTCGAAGAAGAAACCGGGAAGGATGAAGAAATAAGCGGCTTGGTCATTTGCCTGTCGTAGAATAATTGTATGTTGACTTTCGAGCTGAACACATAATCGGCAATTATTTTAAGCGTGAACAACTTGTTTCCGCTCGATGCTTGAGTCACATCGTCTATCTTACGCAACAAGGACTTCACATCCTTGTATGAAAGGTCGGCACTCAGTTTCAAGTCGTTTTTAACCATAGCTTGCTTATCCGATTTTAGCCTCAGGATAACATCAAAATCTTTCAACAAATAGCCTGCACCCACCACAAACTCGTCCGACGAAGCTTCTACCAACTGTGCACTGGTGAGGTTAAGCGACAAATTCCGTTGTTTCCGGTATTCAAGCTTGACAGTCATGCTGTTTTTGAGGGCTGCATTAACACCTATCAGGGGGCTGAATTGCTCGGTCAAAGAAACATTCGAAATGTCGAATGGTGAAGACGGGATAGCATACCCGGCTTCCTTCACATCGCTGATGTAGCCGAGGTCGCTTCCATCCCTCACCGCAACCCAAGTTGAATACGATGTATACGAACCTATGCTGTAACGGCAAGTATAAGCATGTGTCAGGCTTATCGACCGGAAGTTTTCCTTAACCCAGGTAATTTTCGACAAGCCATCGTAGTTTACACGCCAGTTTGGCAACACACTCAAAAGGGACAAGAACGGATTGGTGTTCATTGTGCTCGCATCCCGGCCTGTATAAGCAGCCAGGAATGCCGGGATAAGCACATCGGTTGAATTCCGGTTGTACGCGCCGTTGGCTGGGTTAAAATCGGTTCCACCCAAACCATTTTCATCCAGAAATCCTGCTTTCGGATATTTCCCCCCATACCTGGCATTCAGGCGGTTTGCTATCACCTGCCTGTTGGCCAAGAACTTGGAAAACGTTTCGGAATAATAATTATTCTCGGCCGAACCAACCGGCTTGAAAGCCGTGGAAAGTGCCATGAGCGTGATATTGTAACTTCCGTTAAAGGTTTTCCGTCCATCGAACATGTATTGGATTGATGTATTGGAAGACGTTGACCTCTTTGCACTTACATCAATCTTGAAACCAGGGAAAGGCTCAACCGAAACCTTGGCATCGAAATCCGAAACAAAAGATGTGACGGCCGGAGTAACCACTGAATCGTTATTAATAAGCCAATTGTTGTCAAGAGCGTGCTGGAGCGTGTTACCGTCGTGGAAACCGAACACAAATTCGTAACCGGGAGACATAATGCCCCCCATGTTTTGTTGTCCCAGCAAACCGGGCTGCCCTTTGAAGCCGGGCAAAACCATGTTGTTCGATTCACGGTACGTCACCGAAGCCCGGCGCAGCATCATGAGTGTCCTGACAACAAAATCAACCGTATTCTTCACCGGCGTTTGCACGTTCGGGTCTTGGGTCACAAACGTCACCACGATACTGTCCGCATTTATCAAAGGAGTAATTTCTGCGGTGGTCGTGTTTTTCGACTTGTAAGCCAGCACCACCGGTTTCCCTTTTTTATCAACCGCGGTCATTTTCAACTTATCACTACCCAACCTGTGGTTAATCGTAAGCAACTTGCCTTTCTGGAGGGTTACAGTCTGCGTAAAGGTTCTGGGCTGGAACTTCGCGGCGGTGGTGTTTGTGTTCGAAAAGCGGCGGTTCACTTCTTTCAGGTATTTCGATTTGCCATACAAGGTTTCGAAATTAAACTGCCCGTCGGCCTGCCATGCACCCAGGCTGGTAGCTACATTCCCAATCTCGAACCCGCCGCTGATTTGTGCCGTCCGGTTCCAACTGTAGGTCGAGTTGTAGGATGCATTGGCGTTAATCCAGTCGAGCAAAGGCAGCTTGTCCACCGGCAAGGTCCATGAAGCATTGAACACCTGCTGGTATGCGTAGGGTGTACCCAATTTGCGGATATTCGACCACACCGTATCGCGCCAGCCTTCGTAATACTCCTGCCCTATTTCGGGAGTCCGAACCGATTCTTCGATGTTGGCATTCATAACCGTTTGCAAACTGAACCGCAAAGCCTTGCTCAAGTCATACTTGATGTCGAAATTCCGGTTCCACATAAAATCCTTGCTGAATGTAAATTCAACAGGATTTTCAGACGAGCCTGCCCCAGCGGCATTCAAATCCCGCAGTTTGACCTGTGAATACCGCCTGTTCATATTTGTATTGTAACCCAACGAAACCGGCAGGTAATACAGATTAAAGTCTTTTATGATTTTAAATATGGGCGCATCCAGTGCCTTCACATTTTTAAACGGTTCGAAAGGTTTCGGATTAAACGAGAAACTGTAATCCAATGAAGCTTTTTGGTCTTTGTTCATGTCTTGCTCAATTTCAGCACTTTGCTTGTTCATTTCGCTGTAAGCGTACGAAACCGTCACGTTGGCTGGATCGTAGAATTGAGGTGTCTTGCTCCGGATATTGACCTTTGCACTGGATACATTAAAGCTCCTGGTTGTCTGGACTGTTTCCGAAACGCTGGCGAGGGAATCCCTGGAAGCCCGGTCCACCGAATTATTCAACGCATCCTTCAACAGCACATCCTGGTCGAGGGGGTTGTATTTTGGCTTGAGCGTTTCGTTTGTATAAGAGAAATACGCCGGGATTTGCAACTTTGCCTTTTCGGGCAGGAAACGCCCCAATTCAAGCGCAGTCGAGAAATTCATTTGGTACAAGTCATCCATCCTCCGGCTCATTACATTGCTTTCGATGCTGCCGTACCCGGCTGTTTCCATCCTTCCCGAAAAATTAACCGAACCGATATCGGACAGCCCGATGGCCAGGTTCCCCATGGCCGCCCATCCGCCCGACTCCTCAAATTCCGACATGCGCAATTCGTTCACCCAGACTTCACCGGACTTGATAGTTCCACTTCCATTCCGCACCCCTATCATGATGTTCTCCACATCGGACAACGATGGATTTCCCACAATGGTGATACGGTTCAATGGTTTTTCATCGTCGTATACCACGAATGGCGTAAGACTGGACAACCTGGTTTTATTGCGTTTCAACTTGGCATTTGTGAGCGTGGCGAACGAAAAGTCAATCATGTTTTCAGGATTCCAAACCTTGTAACGGTCCGGGTGGTCCTCTCCCTGGGCATCGGAACCTATGTAAACACCCTCGGGAGTTAGTTTAAGCGGCACTTCGTATTCGTAATAATTGTTTGTCATATCCGAACCAAGCCTGACAAAACAGGTTAGCTCGTTATCATCCAGAGTGCGGGTGTCATCCAGCATTTTTTCGGCATGGACAAACATTTGCAGGCGTTTGTACTGGCGCATGTCGTAATTGGTGTTTTTATACACCGCGCGCGCATCCCCCGGCGCCAGGTCGGTTACCCGCATCACCATGGATTGTTCGTTTTGCTGCAACAAGGCCGGCTGTCCCGGGTCGGTCTGGCGCGACACCCCGGGAGGCAGGATGTAATTCACGGGTCTCTTGGTTGCGTTTTCCTCAATATTAACAGCCTGGACATCGAGTTTGCCCGTTGAAACAGGCACCGTACCGGTTGCGTACAAAGACTTGTTGAAGTTCCTCCATTCGCCGCGAACCAAGTCGAGCGTGGCAAAGCGCAAATGGGTTTCCTTCTGGAAGTTGGTCAGGAACATGCGGATGAACCGTATGGACTTGAAATTGCGTATACTTCCAACCGGCAGCTCATAATCGCGGAGCGGAATCTTGAACTGGTACCAGGTAACCGGTTCCACCTTTTTATTTTCGAGCGTTACATTTGTTGTAATACTGTCGGTAATGAAATTACGGCCTATCCGCATGTTGTTGTGATCGATGCGGACATGGTACTGGTAGTACTTTTCGTATTCGTTCAGGGTGTTGTCGCCATTCAAGTCCTCATTGTCGGGCAGCGAAGTGGCCGAAGTCCCGTAGGATTCGGACACGTTTGACGCATCGGGCGAATTGCCTTCGGTCCCGTTGTAATGCTTGTAGCGTGAAATGACATCCACTTTCCCGTTATCATAATCCTTGCCACGGTAAAAATGGTAATTGTCGCCCGAGGGGTCGCGCAAAGGCGAGAAAGGATCATTTTCCATCCGCTCGCGGGTTGCCGGGTCGATTTTAGCCAACACTTTCTGAATATAATCCTGGTATATTCCAAAAGTCTTTTCACTTTCATCGGGCAGGCCATCCAGCCCGACATCCTGGTTTTTACGGGCTCCCGCATTGTTGTCGAACGCAGTAACCGTAGACTGTGTTTTGGGTACACGCCCCCAACGGGTTGTGTCGATTTTCGAAATATCGCCGTTGAAAGGCAATCCGTTTTCAAAAAACTTCTTACCATCCTTCAACACATCCTCGCTGATATCTCCCAGGTCGAAATACAGGTCCCCGCCCGTATTGCTGCCATTTTTGTCGTAAATAAACGGATCTTGCAACCAGAATTCGATGTATTCGATATTGGAAGTTTCGAAATCGGTAGCATCCAGCTTGCGCATGATACCCCCCCAGCGTTTGGCCGGGTTCATCAGGGTTCCATCCGGGTTCATTCCAACCACATCGAGGTTGTAAGGTCCGCGTTCGGTCGGGTAATACGACAGGTTCAGCAGTGTCAACCGGGGCGATTCAGTCACATTGATCTGCTTGCCCGGAAAAATTTCCTGTTCCTTCACGCTCCGGGTCAAATGATTTGACAAGGCTTCGGGGTCGTTTTTAATGTACGATGGATTTGCAGAACTGCTTGTTTGGTTAAAAATAGGATCGACGTAATACCATGACAGCAATGCCCGGTCTTGTCCGGAATCCTTGAAAGGCGAACTGGCCAGGTACCAGTTAACAGGATAGTGGATATCAATGTTGGTTTTGGTAGACTCAAAATCGTCGACATAGGCAAGCCCCGCCTTGCTGATAACCTTAGAATGCCCCGGGATAAGCTGGGCGTATTCTGCATTCAAGGCAATAGTCGAAGGTTTGGTGGCATTTACAAACGGAAGTTTGTCCAATGCGTTCGTAAGCCATTGCGATTCGGTCCGCCACGAGGTGTTCATTCCCCAGATTGTATTCGAAATCGGCTCGCTGCCGGTATTCACCTTGGTGGTGAGGGGCATCTCGGAAAGATGCATGATAGTTCCTCCGAGGGTGAAATCCTTGCTGAATTTATACTCCAGGTGCGTACCTACCAGCGACTTGCGTTGCATGCTGAACATGGACTGGTTCTCGAGTTTCACATCGATATTGGTCCCGGCCAACGATTGGTTGATAATTGTGACCGTCCCCATGGTGTAATCAACCGTATAGTCGACATTTTCGACCAGCGTGGCTCCGCCGGCAGTCACGGTAACCGACCCACGTGGGACATTCATGGCGTTGAGCCTGATTTCGGAACCCGAAGAGGCCTTGTACTCCCCCACAAGCTTGAATTTATTCTTCTCGCTGTATTCCTGGGCAGCCACCAGCGTGGAATCGTACAATTCCTGGAACACATAGGTCGAATCGAGCGAACGGTCGTTTATGGCACTGCGCAAAAATGAACCGAATGGTTCCAGTACAGGGAAAATAATACGTCCTGCCGTTGGTTGGACCGTGTATCCTTCGACGAAATCGAATTTCCCATCGGGGTTTGGATTCTCTTTTGAATCAAGCCGGTCGAGGCGCATCACCCTCAGCAACAACTGGTTTTTTATCGCACCTTTTGTAAGGTACTGCAAGTCGGTTCCAATCGAATCGTCCCTGTAAACGATATTGAGCTTGAAGTTTTCGGGCTGGATTTCGGTTGCACCCAGGCTGTACACGTTTTTAAGCATCAAATCCCATAATGCCAAGTGTGTAGACTGCGCAGTCCCTTTCAGCAATTTCACAATCAAGGCTTGCGGCGTAGCCACGGGATCGGTCGAGAATTCACCAACCTGGTAAACTTTCCCTCCCTGGCTGTATTCATAGGCAACGCCAAGCACTTCATCGGGGTTCAACGCATTCCTCAACGAAAGTATACCCAAGGAGGTATTAAGGGTGTATTCCGAAGGGTCGAGCCTACGCGCGCTTTCAATTTTTTCATAATCCTCGCCCCCATTTATTCCTTTGCCGGCATACTCACCTGCCAAAACCGAATTCGTCCTCCGAATATCGCGTACATCGGATAGGGCTGTCACCTCTCCATACAAAGAGTTGACCCTGTTTTGGGGCAGCGTATCGGCAGGGTTAAAGTTCCAGTGCGAATTACCGACCCGGCTCGTTTCGCCCAAATCCATGAACGCCACGACATTACGAGCCTGGTCGTAGTTCCCCCGCTTGTTGGTAACCCAAACTTCGAGCCGGTTGATGGTTACTCCGGACGAAACATAGGGGAGGCTTTTCATGGAACTTTCATAATTGTTCCGGAAATAATGCCCCAGGAAAAAATGCCGGTTTTCATCGTAGTTGTCGATGCCTATTTCGAACTTGGTGGTTTGGGAGCCGCCTTTCGAGCTTACGGTCTGGGTTTGCGATTGTTGCTGGGTGGCAATGGCAGCAACATTCAGTTTTCCGAACTGCATTTCGGTTTTGAGTCCGAACAAGGCGGTGCTACCGGCAATGAGTGAACTGTTGAGCTGCATGCTCACATTCCCGGCTTCGAGGCTTTTCACAATATCATCTTCTTTCCCCTTGTAGGCAAGCTTGACCATTTTCTGGTCGAAGTCGAAACTGGATTCCGTATTGTAATTAAGCCCGAAATTGAGCTTGTCGCCCACGTTGGCGGTTACATTCAGCTGGATTTTCTCATCGAATTCGGGGATATTGGATGTCCGCATGCGCTCGGTAAGTGCCGGATTGTCAAGCTTGTTTGATTTAAATCCAAAAATAAGTTCGGCAGAGCCCTGTGTCTTAACCTGGACTCCACCCGGGCCAAAAATTTTATCGGCAGCCCCAATCTTGAATTTCAGGTCCGAAATGGAGAACTTGTCCTCATTGTTTTTTTCCCCTTTCGAATTCTTTTCCTTCCAATACTGCATCAATTCCTGTTTGGCCGAGAAATTACGGTATTCCTGTTCGGTCATCAAAAAAGGCGTTGCAATTTCGTTTTCGCCCACAAAAGTGCGGAGGATATAATTGCCTGATTTGGTATCGTATTCTACCACCGATTTTACGTTGTCGGGCTTGGGAGCATCCATTGGGTATTTGGTTTCCAACTCCTCATACGTGTCTTGCTTGTATTTCTTAACGGGGAAAACAGGCTTTTTCTGGACTGTGTCGGCAACAACAGGATTGGGGTTCTGTGCGGGTTCTTGGGTAGCATACTGTTCCGAT
>DATGXD010000312.1:0-12994 GCA_035299105.1 Paludibacter sp.
TACAGACCGAAATCCATGTGTATGATGAAGATGGGATCCGCGAAGCTATCCAGCTCGAAATGAACCGCAACGGCCAGGTCTTCTTTATCAACAACCGCATCCAAAATATTTACCACATCGAAGCCATGATCAGGCGGTTGGTCCCGGGATGCCGGGTAGGAGTGGGGCATGGTCAAATGCCCGCCGACAAACTCGAAGAAGTTATTGTGGATTTCATCGATTACGAATACGACGTACTGGTAGCTACAACCATTGTTGAATCGGGCATCGATATTCCGAACGTGAATACCATTATTATCAATAGCGCGCACAATTTCGGGCTGAGCGATTTGCACCAGTTGAGGGGCAGGGTGGGGCGCAGCAACCGCAAAGCTTTTTGTTACCTGCTTGCTCCCGATATGAGCCTGCTTACGCCCGATGCACGCCGCCGGCTCCAGGCGCTCGAAACGTTTGCCGAACTGGGCAGCGGTTTCAATATCGCCATGCAGGACCTCGATATCCGCGGGGCCGGCAACATGCTCGGTGCCGAACAGAGTGGTTTTATTGCCGACTTGGGATACGAGACCTACCAACGGATATTGAACGAAGCTGTCCACGAGCTGAAAGATGAGGAATTTGCCGAATTGTATGCCGATGTCCCCGAAAACGGTGATACCTCTAAATTCGTGACTGACTGCCAGATTGATTCCGACATGGAGCTGATGTTCTCGTCCGATTATATCGAAAATGTATCGGAACGAATCAGCCTTTACCGCGAACTCGATAATATCGACAACGAAACCGACTTGCTGGATTTCCAAACGAGGCTTGAAGACCGGTTTGGGAGAATTCCCCCTGAGGGAATCAGCCTGATGCAGGTAGTCAGGCTGCGCTGGCAGGCCATGAACCTGGGTATCGAGAAATTAGTGTTGAAAAACGAAGCCATGACAGCTTTCCTTGTTTCGAATCCGCAATCGGCTTATTATAATTCGGAAGTATTCGGGAAACTGCTGCATTACATGGCAACCCATCCTAGGAAATGCCAGTTGCGCGAAAAGAATGGCCGGCGTTCGGTGCTGTTTTCCGATGTGAAATCGGTTGAAAAAGCTTGGGAAGTGTTGAAAGAGATAGCCTCCCCAACCCCCTAAAGGTGGAACAAAACCCCGGATTCCCGGGACAGGACTTAAATATTTATGTTGGTTGCTTCAAACTTCCCCCGAAGTGGGGAATGAGGGGCATAAAAAAAACCGCATTGCCGTTAGTTGAGAAAACTCCTATAAATAGGATTTGAGATGTAGGTTTTCGTTGTAATCTGCCGTTCGTCAGCCGACGAATACCCGGAGGCGCAGCCCGCCATTAAAAACATACATTACTCGTTGATTTTTTTTAACGTTGAGTTTTCCAATCTCAGAACAATGCGGTTCGTTTTTGTTATTGCAAATATAATACAAAGTTTTAAGGAGACTCTCTCAGTGCCGCGAAAATATGGTTAAAAGTTGCTGTGGGCGGCATTTTTTAAAGCAAATTGCCCCGTATTTAGAAGTGGTGGAAAAATTAAGAATAAAATTTCGCCATCTAAAAGAAAATAGCTACTTTTGCAACACTGAAAAAAGCGGATTAACACAAATAATTTATTTTAATACCCTATGGCGAACAAAGAAGAAAACAAAATTAACGAATTTGAGAATGTAGAACATGCTTTAACCGCATCGGAAGCATTTATCGAAAAATTTCAGAAACAAATACTTATTGGTGTTGGCATTGTGATATTAATTGTGGTAGCGGTTCTGGCTTTCCGCAATTTCTATTTGCAACCACGCGAAAAGCAAGCTGAAAATGAGATGTACAAAACTCAGGCTGTGTTTGCGGCCGATTCGTTTAAAATAGCGCTCGAAGGTAAAGGCCAGGTTATGGGTTTTAAAGAAATTGTATCTGAATACGGAATTACACCATCAGGCAAATTGGCTGCCGCTTATGCCGGGATTTGCTATTATAAGCTAGGGCAGTACGAAAACGCCATTAAATACCTTTCTCAATTTGATGGCGACGATGCTTATTTCAGTACTTCGGTAATCGGCCTGACAGGTGACTGCTATGTGGAACTGGGCGAAAAATCGAAAGCTATCAGCTACTTCGAAAAAGCAGCCGATGCCGAAAACGATGTGCTAAGTCCTGTGTACCTCAAAAAGGCCGGACTTGTTTACGAATCGATGAACGAACCCGGGAAAGCAGAAAAGAACTATACAACTATCAAGGAAAAATATCCAAAAAGCCCCGATGCGGCAGATATTGACAAATACCTGGCGCGTGTACAAAAATAAATTTTCAGGAAATCCATATAAAAAAGCTGCTTCCATCCCGAAGTAGCTTTTTTAATTCACAATCAGGGCCATGTGGTTCGGATGAAAAACGTAGTGAAGCTAAGTGGTTGAATGATTTACGTTGTAAAATAAAGTTTAAGCTTAATTCTGAACCTCTCTGTCACATTACTTACGTGCCGGATATACTTGGTCAACAGCAATATAAAATTAAGATCTGAAATAAATATTTATGGCTACACAATACCAAAACTTGTCGGAATACGACGCGGATAAAATGCCGGACAAGCAGCAGGTGGCAAAACAAAAATATGCCATTGCCGTTGCCGACTGGAACCCGAAAATTACACATGCGCTTCTCCAAGGTGCAATCGATGGCCTCGATGAAAACGGCGTGTCAGCCGAAAATATCAATGTGGTGCATGTTCCCGGAACTTTCGAACTGACCTATGCTGCCAAAAACCTTTCGGCGTCGCACCAATTTGCTGCCGTTATCGTACTTGGTTGCGTAATCCAAGGCGATACACCACATTTTGATTACGTTTGCCAAGGGGTGACGCAGGGAATTTCGCATTTGAATACCATTGACAATGGATGTCCTGTGATTTTTGGTGTGCTAACAACCAACACGTTACAGCAAGCGCTCGACCGGGCTGGCGGAGTACACGGAAATAAAGGCGTAGAAGCCGCTGTTACTGCCATAAAAATGGCAAACATTGTTTGGTAAATCGGATTTTTCGGTGTATCTTTGCACTGCAAATACAGGTAAGGGGCAGTTACCAGAGTGGCCAAATGGGGCTGACTGTAACTCAGCTGTCTTTCGACTTCGGTGGTTCGAATCCATCACTGCCCACAAAACCAATTTGTAATTCAATTAACTATGCGGAAGTAGCTCAGTCGATAGAGCATTAGCCTTCCAAGCTGAGGGTCGCGGGTTTGAGCCCCGTCTTCCGCTCTCAAGAAGAGATTCCGAATTTTCGGGGTCTCTTTTTTGTATGTCGGGCACGCCGAGTATATTTGGGGTCAAGTCAAAAAAAAAAAAACGAACATGCCCCAGACTGAATGGAAAAACCTCAAACTTTTTATTTTCAAGTTTTTAAAAGGTGAAAGTGGAATAAAAGAGTGTGATTTAAAAAATAAATGAGTAAATTTGCTCCCAGAAAGCAACTACGGAAATTGGTTTGTATTGCCAGTCAAAAAACACGACTTTAATATAAATTCAATTGTTGTGCTTATGTATAACAAGCAACCTGTTTCTATACTTTTTAGAATTTAGTTTCTTGACAGAATCACAGAATTTACAGAATTCCCGCACCGGGAATTATTTCTGTAAATTCTGTTTGTATGTAATAAAGGCACGAGCGTTTTGCTATATATTCCGGAAAAACCTGATGCCTTTGTCCCCCTGCCTCCTTGGTTTGTGATACTGAAATAATGAGACAATTTACTTGATTTGCCCAATCTGCCAGTTTGGTATGGGGAAAGTCATTTTTCTTGAAAATAACTTGAAAAATTTTATATTACATGAGACAAAAAATTAGAATTATGGTCCTGCTTGGACTGGCTTTTTTATTGAGCAATAAAGCATTTTCGCAAATCGGCATTTCGTATTATTCTTCCTCCCTCCCTAAAATCGGGCTTAGCTACGATTTCTCCGGCAAAACATGGACTGAACTCAGGCTGTACAGTAACACGGTGTTCCGTGACCTGACCCCGGAATTGGTGGTGTGCCATAATTTTGTACACACGGAAAAATACAATGTATATGCTGGCCTGGGTGGTGTGGTGAATGTTTTTAACGGGGTCGTTTTTCCTATTGGAGTTCAGTTTACTCCCGAGAAATTTGATAAATTCTCATTGCATATCGAGCTGCAACCCACAGTACTTCTGGAAAATGACCTCATTGTCCAGAGTTCATGGGGTATCAGGTACAGGTTCTGAGTAAGAGGGATTGCATAGCGCAGT
This sequence comes from Paludibacter sp., assembly GCA_035299105.1. Taxonomy (GTDB): domain Bacteria; phylum Bacteroidota; class Bacteroidia; order Bacteroidales; family Paludibacteraceae; genus Paludibacter. The sequence goes on from DATGXD010000312.1 coordinate 4,263, forward strand.
ATCAAGGGTACTAAACAAAAAGAGATTCCGGTATGGAATCTCTTTTTGTTTTAATACGAATGTTGTTGCCCGATTAATTACATCAACTTCTTTTCCAGGTTGCGTTTGAGAGCGTCCAGGAAACCTTCGGTGCTGAGGTAGTCCGATTTGGAAACGCCGTTGCCGTGGATCAGAATAGCCAGGTCCTTGGTCATTTCGCCGGCTTCAACGGTTTCGATGCAAACCTGTTCCAGCTTTTCGCAGAAATCGTGGAGTGCTGGATTGTTGTCGAGTTTGGCACGGTGCATGAGTCCTCGTGTCCAGGCAAAGATGGAAGCAATCGGGTTGGTCGAAGTTTCCTTGCCTTGCTGGTAGTGGCGGTAGTGTCGGGTTACAGTTCCGTGTGCAGCCTCGGCTTCCACGGTTTTACCATCTGGCGTTACCAGCACCGATGACATCAGCCCCAACGAACCGAATCCCTGGGCAACTGTATCTGATTGTACGTCGCCATCGTAATTCTTGCAGGCCCATACGAACCCTCCGTTCCACTTCATGCACGAAGCCACCATGTCATCAATCAGGCGATGCTCGTAAGTAATTCCAGCCTCATCGAATGCGGCTTTGAATTCATTTTCATACACTTCCTGGAAAATATCCTTGAAACGACCATCGTAAGCTTTCAGGATGGTGTTTTTAGTCGAAAGGTAAAGCGGCCATTTCTTTTCCAATGCTACCTGGAACGATGACCGGGCAAAACCGTAAATGGATTCATCGGTATTGTACATGGTCATGGCAACACCATCGCCTTGGAAATTGTACACCTCCCAGCTTTGTGTTTCACCGGCTTCGTTGGTGAAAGTCATTTTCAGCGTTCCCTTGCCTTTTATTACCGTGTCGGTGGCTTTGTACTGGTCGCCAAAAGCGTGGCGCCCGATAACAATGGGTTTTGTCCAGCCCTGCACGTAGCGGGGAACGTTGCTGCAAATAATAGGTTCGCGGAAAACGGTGCCGCCGATGATATTCCGCAGGGTTCCGTTTGGCGATTTCCACATCTTTTTCAGCCCGAATTCTTCCACACGGGCTTCATCGGGTGTAATGGTGGCGCATTTGATGCCGACATTGTATTTGTTGATGGCATTGGCAGCTTCAACGGTGACTTTGTCGTTGGTGGCATCGCGGTTTTCAATGCTTAAGTCGTAGTACTTGATATCTAATTCGAGGTAGGGGAGGATAAGTTGTTCTTTGATAAACGACCAGATGATGCGTGTCATTTCATCGCCATCAAGTTCCACAACGGGATTGGCTACTTTAATTTTTTGCATAAAAATGATGGATTGTTGGAATTATGAATAGAATGTAAAAGGTTCGAAGAACTAAGACTTGTCCTTCGAACCTTTGATAATCAACGTTTTTTTAATGGTATGAACTCTTGGGGGTCACCCACGTTTTTGTATGCCGGGCGGATGATGCGCTTGCTGGTGAAGTTTAATTCTTCGATACGGTGTGCAGTCCAACCTGTGATACGCGCCATGGCAAACAGCGGTGTGAACACTTCGGTTGGCAAGCCGATGGCATCGTACACGAATCCGGAATAAAAGTCGACATTGGTGCAGACTTGTTTGTTTATGTCTTCTCCCTTGAAGCCCATGAATGCCTTCACGGCGCGTTCGTCGAGCAGTTCGAGGAACGCAAATTCCTTCTGGAGGCCTTTTTCTTCGGCCAGTTTCCGTGCCATTTCTTTCAGAAGCAAGGCGCGCGGGTCCGAAATCGTGTAAACAGCATGCCCGATACCATAAATCAGGCCGCTCTTGTTGTAAGCATCCTTGTTCAGCATCCGTTTCAGGTAGGCATCAATTTCCTTCACATCCTTCCAGTTGTTGATAGATTCTTTCAAGTGTTCGAACATTTGGTTCACCTTGATGTTAGCCCCACCGTGCAGAGGGCCTTTCAGCGAACCGATGCCGGCTGCAATGGACGAATAAGTGTCGGTTTGCGAAGAACTTGTGACACGGACGGTGAAAGTTGAATTATTACCGCCACCATGGTCGGCATGGAGAATTAGCGTCAGGTCTAAGATTTTCACATCGAGGTCGGTATAATTTCCCGGACCTTTCATCATGTACAGGAAGTTTTCGGCTAACGACATGTCTTCATTCGGGTGGCGGATATGCAGCGACCGTCCTTGCTGGCTGTGGCGAAGGATATTGTATGCGTATGCAATGATAGTCGGGAACTTGGCAATCAGGTCAATGGATTGGCGGATTAGGTTATCGCGCGAAATGTCGTCCGGATTCTGGTCGAACGTATAAAGCTCGAGGACGCTGCGTGCCAGGATATTCATGATATCTTGCCCTTCAAGGTCAAGGATGTTCATGGTGGCCTTTTGGTTTAGTGGCATGGCGTTGTACAGCACCTTGCGGAATGTAAGCAGTTCCTCTTCATCGGGCAGATAGCCCGAAAGTAGCAGGAAGGCTGTTTCCTCGAAACCAAGGCGGTCTTCTTCGGCCAGGCCGTGGACCAAATCTTCCACGTCAATGCCACGGTAATATAGTTTTCCGGGAATGGCTTTCAATCCGCCCTCCGGCAATTTTTCATAACCAACCACATCTCCCACTTTCGTAAGCCCAACCAGCACGCCCGAATGGTCTTCGTTGCGGAGCCCGCGTTTCACATTGAATTTTGTGAACAGCTCCTTGTCGATCCGGCTCGTGGTTTTAATCGTTTCCGACAGCTTATAAATCAAATAGTCTTTTTCCATAACTTTTGTATTTAATTGATTTCTACTTTTCATGACATCCGAAATTAATTGGCTAATCCATTTAGGGCGCTCCCGGCTTTGAACCATTCGATTTGCGCCTGGTTGTAAGTGTGGGCAACGTAGAATTCCTCCGTAGTGCCATTGGAGTGCTGCAGTTTTAGCAAGAGGGGTTTCCCGGGTGCAAAACCGGCAAGTCCAACGATACTGATGCGGTCGTCTTCCTTGATTTTGTCGTAATCATCCTTGTCGACAAATGTCAATGCCAGCATGCCCTGTTTTTTCAGGTTTGTTTCGTGAATTCGGGCAAACGATTTCACCAGAATGGCTTTCACGTTGAGGAAGCGCGGTTCCATGGCTGCATGCTCACGCGAGGATCCTTCGCCGTAGTTTTCTTCGGCCACCACAATGGACCCCATACCTGCGGCCTTGAACTTTCGGGCCAATCCCGGTACCGTAACATATTCCCCTGTCTGCGGGTCAAGAACCGAATTGGTTTTTTCGTTGAATGCATTCACGGCGCCTATCAGCATGTTGTCCGAAATATTGTCCAAATGCCCGCGGAAACGAAGCCACGGCCCAGCCATGGAAATATGGTCGGTGGTACACTTCCCTTTTACCTTGATTAACAAAGGCAGGTCAGCCAAATCTTTTCCATCCCAGGCCGCAAAGGGTTCCAGTACCTGGAGCCTCTTCGATTCGGGGCTTATGGATATTTCGATAGCGCTTCCATCGGTTGCAGGAGCCACATAACCGGCATCCTTCACATCGTAACCCTGCGGGGGCAATTCGTAGCCCGATGGTTCCTGGAGTTTGACCTGCTCGCCTTTTTCGTTGACTAAGGTGTCGGTTAACGGGTTGAAACACAGGTCGCCTGCAATGGTCAGTGCCGCAACCACCTCGGGCGAACCGATGAATGTATGGGTGTTCGGGTTTCCGTCATTTCGTTTGGCAAAATTCCGGTTGAACGAAGTGATGATTGAATTCGGCCGTTCGGATTGTCCCTGTTCCCTGCGCCATTGGCCGATACATGGGCCGCAGGCATTGGCCATGATAACACCGCCCACCGATTCGAACTCATCCAGCAAGCCATCGCGCTCGGCAGTATACCGCACCAATTCCGAACCCGGGTTAATGATAAATTGCGATTTCACCTTCAGGTGGTGTTCCTTGGCATATTTCACCACCGAAACAGCCCGTGTGAGGTCTTCGTAGGATGAATTCGTACATGAACCGATTAACCCTACTTCCATTTGTTGGGGGTATTTCTTTTCAACAACGACTTTCCCGAATTCCGAAATAGGGTAAGCGGCATCGGGGGTGAAAGGCCCGTTGATATAAGGTTCCAGTTCGCTGAGGTTTATTTCGATAACACGGTCGTAATAATCTTCGGGATGGGCGGCAACTTCGGGATCGGGCTGCAGGTGTTCCCTGATTTTTTCAGCGGCATCGGCAATTGCAGCCCGGTTGGTGGCCACCAGGTATTCGGCCGATTTGCTGTCGAAGGGGAAAAGCGAAGTGGTTGCACCCACTTCGGCACCCATATTGCAAATGGTGCCTTTGCCGGTAGCCGATAGCGAGGCTGTCCCTTCGCCGAAATATTCGATAATGGCGTTTGTGCCGCCTTTCACAGTCAGGATTCCGGCCAGTTTGAGTATCACATCTTTAGGCGAAGCCCAACCCGAAAGTTTCCCGGTCAGTTTGACACCGATAATTTTGGGCATTTTCAGCTCCCATGGCATTCCGGCCATAACGTCCACAGCATCGGCGCCCCCCACACCAATGGCAATCATCCCCAGTCCGCCGGCGTTTGGGGTATGCGAGTCGGTCCCAATCATCATGCCGCCGGGGAAAGCATAATTCTCGAGCATTACCTGGTGGATAATCCCGGCACCCGGTTTCCAGAAGCCAATGCCAAATTTATTTGAGACGGCACTTAAAAAATCGTAGACTTCCTGGTTGGTGTTTCGGGCGGTTTCCAAGTCGGCTTGTGCCGAAATATGTGCCTGTATCAAATGGTCGCAGTGCACGGTGGTGGGTACGGCCACGGTTTTTCGGCCTGAATTCATAAGCTGGAGCAAAGCCATTTGGGCAGTTGCGTCCTGCATGGTTACCCTGTCTGGCGAAAAATTCACATAATCGATTGCCCGGGCATAGTTTTCCAACGGTTGGTCGGGGGATAAATGTGCATACAGGATTTTTTCGGTAAGGGTAAGCGGACGTTGCAACTTGTTTTTAATCTGACTTATCTTTTCAGGGAAGGCAGCGTAGACACGCTGAATCATTACTTCATCAAATGCCATAAATTTGTATTTTTAATCAAATTATAATTGTTTCAAATGCAAATATAATAATAAATAACTTTGTTGTACATCTGTCTGATTTATTTATCTTTATTTTTCAAACAAACCAATATTTTAGAATGTCCAATTTTTCTAAAATTCTAATAATTATTGATGTGCAGTTGCATATATATACGGATTGCCGAATGGAAATATGGATTTCTGAAAATAAATTCGAAGAATATGCTTTTATTGATAAGCATTCTCTATGAGTTTATAAAAAAAATCAATTAGTTTTAAAATGGATATTTATGCTAAATATCCGAGCAGTATAAGGGTTCAAATCCGGATAAACAGAAGGTTCCAAAGAGGCAGGAGCAACATGACACCGTCGGATTTTTTTCCCCCTTCATTCAAACCTGCCAGGATTCAATTGTCGAGGAAGCCGAATTTCCCATTGTTCAGGTCTTCGTACGCCTGGATAATTTCTTCCCTCGTATTCATTAAAAAAGGGCCATACGGTACAACCGGTTCGTTGATTGGTTCACCGCTTAGCAGCAGGATTACCGAATCCTGGGAAGCTTTTATTTGTATTTCAATGCCATCATTGGCAAAAAGGGCAAAGTGGTCGGCCGATATTTCATTCCCATTGGCGGTTATGCTCCCTTCTATCACCACACAACCGGTATTGAAATGCTGGGGGAACGAAAAATGCAGGAGGGCATCCTTCCTGATCCGTGCGTTGTACATTTCGATGGGGGTAAATGTCGATGCGGGGCCTTTCACACCGTTGTATTCCCCGGCAATGATTTCGACCACGCCCAAGTTTCCCTGCAAATAATAATGCCCGTATTGTTCCGCTTTAATGGCCTGGTACTTGGGCGGTGACATTTTGTAGCGGGCAGGAAGGTTGACCCATAGCTGCACCATTTGGAAAAGCCCGCCGGTTTTGCTCCATTCGGCTTCGTGGTACTCTTTGTGCAGCACGCCTGAGGCAGCAGTCATCCACTGCACATCGCCTTCACCGATGACACCCGAATTCCCGGCGCTGTCGTGGTGCGCCACTTTGCCGTGGTAGGCAATGGTCACCGTTTCGAATCCGCGGTGTGGATGAACACCCACGCCACGCGGCCTTTCGGTTGGGGGGAATTCAATTTTCGAGCCGTAATCCATTAAGAAGAAGGGACTCATGCGCTGCAAATCCATTGTCCCGTTACCCGGGAAAAAACTGTGTACCCTGAATCCATCTCCAACCATGCGGGGCGGGGGAGGAGGCAGTACTTTTTCGATTGATCTTGGGTTTTCCATTGAATAAAAGTTTTCTTGTAAGTAAACAAAAAAAGAAGGAATTGGTTCTTTGAAGTTTTTATAAACGGCAAAAAAGCATGGTTTGAAAAAAAAATCTAAATCATGGAATAATATTGCGGTAATCCAAACATATTTTTATCTTTGCACACGTTTGTATTTTTCTGGTGCATGAAGAAAAGAATCACAATAAAAGACATAGCCAAAGAGTTGAATGTGCATCATTCCACCGTGTCGCGCGCATTGCGCAACGATCCGCGGGTGAATGAAGTGACACGTGATGCCGTGCTGGCTTATGCCCGTGAGCATGAATATCAGACAAATATGAACGCCGTTCAGTTGCGTGGAACCAGCAACAATGCCATTGCGCTGATTGTCCCCAACATTAATCACTCCTTCTTTTCAGATATTGTAAGCCAGCTGACCAATTTGGCTTATCAAAAAGGATATGTAATCTCGGTTTTTCAAACCAACGAAAAATACCAACAGGAAAAAGAGATTGTAAATACCATTATCAGGCATAATTTTGCCGGTGTCATTGTGTCCATTGCAAAAGACACCGTTAATAGTGACCATTTTGCCTTGCTAAAAAAGTTTGGTATTCCCCTGGTTTTCTTCGATCGTGTTTGCGAAGATATTGATATGCCGAAAGTGTTGATCAATAATTATGAAATCACTTTTTCTGCCACAGAATACCTGTTGGGCAAAGGCTACACGAGAATTGCGCATCTGACGGCTCCGAATGCGATTAACGTTTTTCGCGACCGGCAAAAAGGGTATCTGGATGCATTAGCAAAGCACGGGTTGGTTTATCAGAATCCGATAGAAATTGATGAAGAATTTACGATTCAGGTAGGGAGAGATGTTTTTTCAAAACTCTGGAACTCCCCCGAGCGGCCTGATGCGATAATTTCATCTTCTATTCATTTGACAATGGGAATTCTTTTGCAAGCAAGAGCCTACGGAATTGAAATCCCCAAAGAATTAGGATTGATTACTTTTGGCACTTTGCTCTCGTCTGAAATTATTCAACCCCAGATTACTTACATTGAGCAACCAGAGAAGGAAATTGCCGAAATTTCATTTGAATTGCTTGAGAAAATGATGACCGGAGAGATACAGGAAGCAACGGCAATCGAAAAAGTAGTAGAGGCAGGAATTGTTTTCAAAGAATCGTGTTAATATATATAATTTATGGCAACTGTTTTTAGAAAAGAAAATATTGAATTTGAGCAGGATTCAATAACAATTGAGCATTTCCGCTTGTTTACGGCTACACCACGTTTGTCGGAAGTCGTGGATTCAAAAAATTTGAAGTTTGACATTCGATTATTACATCCCGGTGAGTTTTCGTTTCCATATCATTTTCATCGCCATGCCGAGGAGTTGATAATGATTACGTCTGGCAGTATGACTTTGCGCACCGAAAAAGGACTTGAAATTATGAAAGTCGGCGATTTGGTTTTCTTTGAAATGGGAAAAACAGGTGTACATCAGTTTCATAATCATACTACCGAAAACTGTACTTATCTTGATATCCGTACGTTTTTAGGAATTGACATCTGTGAATATCCCGATACAGGCAAAGTAAATATCATTCCTCCTTGCGAAGTATTTTATAAGGATTCTACGGTTGACTATTATGAGCGGGAAGAAAATATTCAGAATAAATGGGATGAATTAAAATATAAAATCTGAGTAATTGAAAATAAGTTTTTAAATCAAATATTAATTTGCACAAATGTGAATACACACGTGTGTCTTGTAAATTTAATTCTATGCTAAAAGGAATTTCACCACTTATCAGTCCTGAACTGCTGGCAGTTTTGGCACGTATGGGCCATGGCGAAGAAATCATTCTGGCCGATGCCCATTTTCCTGCAGAATCGTTCAATGGCCGTGTTTTGCGCGCCGACGGACTTCGCATTCCCGACTTGCTGGCAGCTATTTTGCCGCTGTTCGAACTCGACGCTTACGTTCCGCATCCGCTTGTTATGATGGCAGCCGTTCCCGGCGACCAACTCGACCCGAAAGTGGAAGAGGCTTATTTGAAAAGCATCCACATTTCAAACCCGAATGTTCCCGCCATTGAGCGTATCGACCGTTTTGCATTCTACGACCGCGCGAAAACAGCTTTCGCAGTGGTAATGACCGGAGAAACAGCTAAGTATGGAAATATATTGCTCAAAAAAGGTGTAACACCACTTATATAATTTACAATTTATAACTCAAAATCATAATTAAAATGTCATTTAAATCAAAAGCTGCTTATTTACCGGGAAACAGCACGGTAATTTTTAAAGATGTAGAATTTCCCACACCCGGACATGGCGAAGTTCTGATAAAAATGAAGTCATCGACTATTTGCGGAAGCGATATCCGTGCTATCTATCGTGAACACCTGGGCAAAG
>DATGXD010000313.1:0-8683 GCA_035299105.1 Paludibacter sp.
TCCTCAACGCGCAAGCGCGTCGCGGAAGCCGTGCCGGGTTTAGAGGTTTTTCCAGGTAGTAAGTTGTCGCAACCGAACTTCCCTTTTTGGAACGACCTGCCATTCGATGTATACTCGTATTCAAAATCAAAATCCTGAAGGGAGAGGAAATCGAAGCGGTTTGTAACTTCAATCTTCACACCCTTATTATCCAACAATTTAAACACTGCGGGTTGATATACTTTTTGCACCTCGAAATAATGGGGATTGGGCTTCCTGTCGGTAGTTACGAGTCCCCTCATACAAAAATTGCCTTCATTAGGTGTATCGCCAAAATCGCCGCCATAAGCCCAGAATTCATTTTCTTGCAACGAATAATCGTCGGGATGCAGGTTGAGCCTAAGAGGCGAACCATCTTTGGGTTTGGGCAGTCCATTTTCGTTCCATTCCCAAATGGCAGCCCCTGCAATACTTGAATCTGCATACATCACATCCCAATACTCCTGCAAATTCCCGCCCGAACTTCCCATCACGTGGGCATACTCACGCATAACAACGGGTTTGTCATGAATTTTCTCAGCCAATTTTTTGAAATCGTCAGGATGGAGATAACTATCATCGTAAAGGTCTGAAATTTCGCGGTGTGTATCGGAGAAAACCAGACGCGTGTTATCCAGTTTCCGGATTGTATCGGCCATGGCTTCCATATTCCGCCCTTTTCCACCTTCATTACCCAACGACCAGAAAATGACGCAGGCGTGGTTTTTATCCCGTTCCACCAACGAAACAGCCCGTTCAACATGCGTTTTTTTCCACGCCGGGTCATCACCAAGTTCCTTATTACCAAGACCAAAGGCATGAGACTCCTGGTTAGCCTCGTCCATCACGTAGAATCCATATTTGTCGCAGAGTTCATAAAACAGTGGATCATTGGGATAATGTGAAGTCCGAATCCAATTGATGTTGGCTTGTTTCATCAGCTCCATGTCCTTTACCATGGTTGCCAGGCTCACGTGTTTTCCGGTTCGTGGGTGCTGTTCATGACGGTTTATACCTTTAAGTTTCACGGCTTTGCCATTGATATAAAACACGTCTCCACGAACCTCGATTTTCCGAACACCGAAATAGCATTCGGCTTTATCAACAATTTCGTTCTTCTTATTTTTCAATTTTAAAATAAGGCGGTATAAATCGGGGGTTTCGGCAGACCACAATCTTGCATTGGCCAACATGGCTTTTAAATCCAGCGAAAGTTGCCCCCCGTTCAAAACAGCGGGAATTTTTTGTGACAGGTTCATATCAACAGTTTCGCCCGATTTTGAGAAACCCGTTATTTCGGCATCGATTTGCAAGCCTGAGCTTTTTATGGCCGAACGATTGTTAATTCTCACATTGACTGTAACATCCGCATTGGCGAAGGATTTATCGGGTTCGGCCTTTACAAAAAAGTCGCTGATAAAAGTCTTGGGTCGGGCAATCAAATCCACATCCCTGAAAATCCCACCCAGTCGCCACATGTCCTGGTCTTCGATATAGCTGCCATCACAATATTTATACACTTCCACTGCCAGTTTGTTTTCCCCTTTGCGAATATAAGAAGTAATGTCGAACTCGGCAGGCGACATGGAGTTTTCGCTATAACCCACTTTTTTCCCATTCACCCAAACATACATGGCCGATTGAACGCCACCGAAATTCAGGAACACTTGTTTGCTATTCCAATTTCCGGGTATTGTGAAGCTAGTCAGATAACTGCCTACCGGATTCCGCTCTTTATAGGTAGTAAAACCCTTATCGGGTTCGCCGCTTACCCGCGGAATATCCCTTCTAAACGGGTAGGGTACATTTGTATAAATGGGCGTACCGAAGCCCTGAAGTTCCCAATTCACCGGAACCAGGATATTGTCCCATTTTTCCGTGGAATAACCTTCGGTGTAAAAATCCGCTGGCCGCGATTGCGGGTCGGGCGACCATTTGAATTTCCAGATGCCATTAAGCGACCGGATTATTGGGTTGCACGCCTTTTCTTCGGCCAGGAAAGTGTAAACGTGTGGTTTTTCCTTATTCTGTCCGTTAATATCAGGGTTTTCCCAGTTATTAATAGTTTGGGGTTTTATATTGTTTATCGAAAAAAAAGAAAATAAGCAAATACTAAAAAATAATTTATTATTCATTCTTGACACAAATCTTAATGTATTTTTAATTAGTCATAATTGAATCTAAGGTATTTAACCCCTTATTTTATTTTCACAAATAAGGAACCATGTCAAACGAAAATTTAGAGACAAATACTCATCCTTCGGTATTTTATAAATCCCGAAGAATATTCTTATTATTTTCCCTTCCAATCATTGTCGCTTTCTATTTTATAAGAACCATTTTTCGAGTCGTCTCAAAGTTTCCAATTCTTAACTTATAGAAATAAACACCGGCAGGCAATGAATTACCTTCAAAATTAGCGGTGTTATTTCCCGGAGGTAATACCCTGTTTATCAGAGTAGAAACTTTTCTGCCCGTTTGGTCAAAAACTTCTAAAGAGACAAATTCATTTGAAGTAGTTTGAAATTGAAGAATGGAAGTTGAAGAAAATGGATTGGGGTAACTGGTAATTGAAAATTTATCGTCCTGTAGGTTGTGAACCGCGTTTGTATTTTCTGCTTCAAGCATAATAAACTGAACCGACATCCTGGGGCAACTCACAACAATTCCGTTTCCAGTAGTATATTCGTTAGCCGGGATTGTTTCCAGGCTTTCACGGGGTCCCCATTGAGTCCCAATTGGTTTAACACTGTTTACGGATACATATAACGAAGAGTCAATGTTATCTGCTCCACCTGACAGAGTATAAGAATAGTATTTATTTCCGACTCCGATATTCGATAAAGCAACTTTTATCGTCTGAAGAGTTTTGCCTTTATTGATAATCACCACTCCTGTTTCGCCGGAAGCAAACCGGGAAGCGTAGGCCAGGATATTGGAACTGGTTGAGGTGGCGGAAATCGCATGGTCGCCGGTAAACTTCTGCTGGTAATAGGCATAATAGAAGTCCGGGCGTGGCTGCCACAATAAGCTGCTATTGTCTCCCTGGTAGAACATTCCATCTTCGCCCGAGGAAAGCAACCAACGGGCTCCCAATCCAAATTTATTCTTAATCAACTCGTTAAACAGGATAGTTGCCTGCATCCCGTTGATATACGAATGTAGCATGGTTCCACCGGCCTTATTTGCATCCATATTATATTCGGTTAAAGCTATAGGTTTTGCAAAAGCATTTTTATTGACAATATCTTGCTGGATGAAATTAGTATTTTTAGCCGGCTCTGTTAGAGCTGCCGATAATAAATTGTCCACGTTTGCAGCGCTTCCAAAATAATTGTGCACAACATAGAAGTCGGCCACGTCGCCCACTTCACTAAAAACCGAAGCATTCCAATTATTGTCCACTGAATTCCAGCCTGTTGCACCATCATAATGCAATATCTGTGCCCCGATAAAGATTTTAGCTTTTATCTGTGCCGCAGCAGCCCGCATCGAATCGGCGAAAACCTTGAAATGCTGTCCGTAAAGTTGCCCCGTGATGATTTCGGGCTGCCCGTCCTTGTTCTTACTTGTATTAATCTTGAAACTTGACTCCCAAGGACCATTGTTTTCGTTACCAACTTCCCAGAATTTCGTACGGCCTTTATCGTAACGAACCCATTGGGCAGCCAGATGGGCAGCCTGTGCAACGGGGTTGTTGCCCAATCCGTAACGGGCGTAGGCATAATTGACTGTGATAAGTCCTTGTGAACCTGTTTGCTGGCGTAATGTGTAATAGCTCGCTGTAGTAGTGGACCAGTCATTCACTCCAGAGATGGAGGTAAACTTTACCTTTTTTCCTGTAGTGCCGTCATAAATAGAATCAGGCAAATCGGTCGGCCTTCCGTTCCAGAAAAAGATATTGGACCAGCTACCCCCCGGAAAACGGATCAAGGAAGGGCTCAACAACTGTGTGTTTTTTACAAATGTGGCATTTCCCGCCTTGTCCCCCATCCAAACCGCTATGGCATTCCCAAACACGTATTTTGAGATTTTACCAATCGTGTCAGCTGTAACAGTAACGGTTACGGTCGGCGTACTTGTGGTTTTAACTGCTGCCTGCGAAAGGGGAATAACAGCAGTTTTGGGAGCGAAATCATCCAGAAAGCAATTGGTGGTCTGGGCATTTATTGCCATGCTACACATCAGGTAGGCAATTAGTAATTTTAGTTTCATGTTGTGTGTTTTTACAAAATATTTAGGCTCATTTTTCTGTTTGCAAATCTATTCCGAGAGTAAAAAACTCCCGGAATAGACCTGTATAAATTATCTATCAATTTCTCATTGTACAATTAATTTTTGAGTTGAATTCAACCCTTCTGATGCCACCTTTACTATATAAATCCCTTTTTGAAGTCCGGATTCTATATTTAACCTGCCATTATTGGAAAATACTTTTTCAAATAGCAATCTCCCTTGATTGTCAAATATGCTGACGTTTGCAGTATTTGAAGCTACCGGAAGTGTTATCAAAAATTTACCATCCTTAGCCGGGTTGGGATAAATAACCAGATTGTTCGAGCCACTTTCAATTTCTACCGAATTAGTTGCACTCACAGGCTCCCAGTAGACAATGCCTCTTCCTCCACCTACACCCATATATACTCTTCCAAAAGTATTCATATCCCCAACCAACAATGACGCGCCAGCATACTGATGAGCGTCATCGTTCATTTTAGTCCATGTAACTCCCTGATCTGTTGAACAAAAAAGTCCCGTTACACCGGCCACCGTTCCCCAAATGAAAACAGTTGGATAGCTAGCTCCTTCTTTAGCCTTGCCAATGCCGATTGATTTACAATATGTAATCCTTCCTTTATTTGTATATGCCGCTCCACCGTTGGTCGAATATTTCAATCCATTTTTACCACAAGGCACCCAAATATGACCCTCATAACCGGGCACTGTACGAACCAAGACTGATTCCCAAGGAAAATTCGCTGTTGAACTGCCCGGCGTACCTGCTACTGAAAAGCTGACACCTTTATTGGTGCTTCTGTACATCTGACCGGTCTTTGGATGGTAGATGTAGAAATAATTTGAATTAACTTGGTCAGCCACCGGAGCAGCATCTCCGAGGGATATCCCCGAACATGCAGACCAGTTTGCTCCATTATCAGTTGTATAGTATGTCGTTGTGGAACCTCCGGGGCAGTGCAGTATTGTGCCTCCATCGGCGCTGACAGCCACCCGTCCTGCTGCGCCCTTATTGGTTGCGGCTGCCGTCCATGTAGCACCCATATCGTTTGAATAATATACTACGTCTCCCTGATTGGCAATTCTTACGACTTTGTTTGGGTTCGCGGCAGCATACGCAATGCTATTGTTATTATAACCGCCTTTAGGAGAAAGTGTTGTTGACGGATAAGAAGTCAGCGGCTCATGCAAAAAGCCTGATACATCTCCGAAAGACGAAATCAGCGAACCTCCGGGAATAGATACACCATCCAGAAAAGCAGTCTCTTCAATTCCAATCACATCATATTTCCAGGAAGGATTCGTGGCCGTAATATTGGGGCAGGTATATACACCACCACCGCCTATAACGCGTACCCTGTTTAGATTGTCTTGATCAAACTCAATGCAGTCCATCCAGTTAACAGCTCCTCCGTTTGTCCAGTTCATTCCGTTACTGTCATAAGTCGCGTTCGTACCATTCTTTAGTGTCCAGGACTTTCCGCCATCGGTTGTGAGGAAAACAAAGTCTGCCCAACCTTTATTAAATTGGAAGTTCTGATACACGCCACAGGTAGAAACAATTACCCTGTTAACATTTGTCGGGTCTATACTTACTCCTCCGTATGCATGCTTTTTATTACTAATGGGCGTGACATCTTTCCATGCACCGGTTGCTGTGTTTAGCTTATATAACTGTCCGTATCCATTGACTGCCGGACCAGCACCATCAGCGAAAGTAACATACATGGTTGTGTCTTTCAGTGCTACCCGGTGAGGCATATATGTGGTATCAGGAGTAATATCTGTAAATGTAGCCCCTCCATCCGTACTTTTGTAAATACTACCGCTTCCGGTGCGGGAAACGCCAATATAAATGGTCTGACTTGCCCCGTTCACCACGCTGCCTGCGGGATCGTAAAGGACAAAGCATATCCCGTTACCATTGGTAGTAGTAGTCACGCCAGTCCAGGCCTGATTCCAGGTTACTCCGGCATCCGTACTTTTCCAAAGCCCGTTGGCCCGGGTTCCACAGTATAAAATATTACTATTGTGCGGATCTACGGCAAGACGCTCTCCATTTCCGCGCCCTTCTCCATTTCCATGCACCTTAAAGGTATTGGTAAGGTCAACTAGAGTAAAAGTATTTCCTTTATCGGTAGACTTTAACATAGCAGACTTTCCTGAACCATTATAATTAGTTCCGCAGAGCATGTAAACATTATTTGCATTTTGAGGATCAAGTGCCAAGGCCTCCACTCCGTAAAGGTCACCTTGCGAATCGCCAAGCCAGTCGAGAAGCTGAACCCATTTATTGTTCGCGGCATCCCAGCGGTAGGCTCCACCCACATCCGTACGGCAATACCTGTCACCGGTTACAGGATGGGTAACGATGCCTGTTACAAATCCGCCACCACCAATAGGGACATTTTTAGATACATATTGTGCATTCATCTTAGATGTTGCAACATGGATTACACTTAACAACAATAAGACTGCTAAAAATCGAGAACGACTGTAATATGAATTTAAAGCCGCAGTTTTTGTTTTCATAAATATTAATTTTATTCGATAACTATTTTTACATTTAACTTTGAAGAAACTACTATTTTGTTCCGAATCGAATTAGCGTCAGCGAGTTCCCTGGGAAAGTTCGCTTGCAGGCAGCTCCAGTCAATTTCACATCTTCTGTTTTCGGATATACTTTCTTCGGGTTTTCCAATGTATTCTCGTCGAGGGAACTGCCGATGTCAGTTCAACGTGCTTTCCTTCCAATAAAAGATTTTGCTTCTTTCAATTCTATTTTATTGCTGTTTTATAGGCAAACTATTTTGAATTGAGAAAAACATACTACCAAACTCATCGAAGCAATACTCCTTTATATGCCATGTACGGCGGTAGAAAAAAAACATTTTATCATCTCCTGCATCATAGCCGCAGAGCGGCGGCAGTTTGGTTATTCAATAAATATAAATACCTTAAAGCTAATATCTTTCAAAGCTGCTTTTTTTGCAATTCAAAATATCTTGGCTTTATTTATACTAAAAATCAACTTCTGTGATAATTTATGTACAGAAAGAATTCTTTGTTCTTCATCTGGCAGAAAATACTCCGGAAGTCAAAACGACTCCCGGAATAGATTTTATAGAATTATACATCAAGCCTCATTGTATAATAAGCTTTTTAGTGATGCTCATCCCTTCTGATGTTGCCTTTACAATGTAAATCCCTGTTTTCAGCCCTAAATTGATATCTAACTTGCCTATATTAGCAGGTACCTTTTCAAACAACAATCTGCCCTGATTGTCATAAAAACTGATTTTCACTCTATCAGAAGCTACCGGAAGCATTATCGAAAATTTACCATCCTTAGCCGGATTGGGATAAATAACCATATCATTTTCGAATCCAGTTGCAGGCTCAACCGAGGTGGCCGTGTCTAAATCCCAATAAATCAAGCCCCGCCCTAATATGCCACACATATATACTCTTCCGAATACATTCATATCTGCAAATACAAAATTTGTACCCCCGAACTGGTGGGCATCATCGTTGACACGAGTCCAGCTTGCTCCTTTGTCTGTTGATCTGAACATTCCGTTCACACCTCCTACTGTTCCCCAGATAAAGACAGTCGGATAAGTGGCAGTTGCATCGGCTTTTCCAATGGCTACCGCACTGCAACTGGTTACGTTCGTAATTTTCGTGTAGGTTGCACCATGGTCGGTGGAGTATTTTAACCCGTTTCCAATCAGAGGTACCCATATATGCCCTTCATATCCGGGTACTGTACGGATAAATGTCGGTGTCCATGAAGCCGATGATGCCCCGGGATTACCGCCGACCGAAAAGCTAACTCCTTTATTACTGCTCACAAGCATCTGCCCGTTGGACGGATTATGGATGTAAAAGTAATTGCTGTTAACGCGGTCGGATACGGGGAAAGCCTTCGTTATCGAAACTCCTCCCACGTTTGCCCAGCTTTGTCCATTATTAGTGGTATACCTGGTGGTGGAAGAGTCACTGGCACAATGTAGTATAGTCCCTCCGTCCGCACTGATGGCAATATTTCCTCCCCCACCTTTAGTGATGGGACATGCCGTCCATGTGGAGCCCTGGTTGGTGGAATAATAAACCTTCGAACTGCCGACCCTCACCACTTTGTTTGTATTGGCGGCAGCATAATCAACGCCCCAGTTCGAGCCATCGGCTGGCTGGAGAGTTTGCGCCGGATATGAGGTCAAGTTATTGTGTACAAAGCCTGTAATATCCCCGAAAACTGAAATGAACGGGCCGCCCGGAATACTTACCCCGCCTGTTACGCCGGTTTCTTCCAGCCCTCTCACATCAAATTTCCAGCTTGGGCTGGTTGCATCAATATTGGAGCAGGTAAAAACACCGTTCCCGGAAACCACCCGCACTTCTGCCGTATTACCAGGGGTAAACTCGA
>DATGXD010000314.1:0-1592 GCA_035299105.1 Paludibacter sp.
CATTGTCGAGCGAGGCGCTATCGCTCATGCCCGGCTGGCAGATAGGATACAGTTCGTTCAGGTTGCCCAGCTGGTCGGAAGTGAGCACACTCTCTCGCGATTCCATCCACTGGCGGTTACCACGTATGGTGTTGATTTCGCCATTATGCCCAAGCATGCGGAACGGTTGTGCCAAATCCCAGGTTGGGAACGTGTTTGTACTGAAACGCGAATGGACAAGGGCTATCGCACTGGTAAAGTTTTTATCCGAGAGGTCGGGGAAATATTCACGGACTTGGAGCGAAGTAAGCATTCCCTTGTAAATCATCTGTTTGGTCGAAAGGCTTACGATGTAAAAGCTGCGGTCTTTCGACAAGTCGGATTTTGAAATGGCTTTCTCGATTTTTTTCCGGAGCACGTATAGTTTCAGTTCGAGTTGCTCTTGTGGAAACGGGCCGGTTACGAATATTTGTTTAATGTCCGGTTCGCTTGCTGCCGATATTTCGCCCAGTACATCGGTGTTTACCGGGACATCGCGGGTGAACAGGAGGGTTAAGCCTTCTTTTTCGGTATATTCTTTTATCACATTCAGGCAAAGTTTTGCCTTTTTGGCATCCTTGGGGAGGAACACAAGCCCGGTACCGTATTTGCCTCTCTGTGGCACTGGGATACCTTGCAGCAGGATGAATTCGTGGGGAATTTGGACCATGATACCGGCGCCATCGCCGGTCTTGTTGTCGGCGCTTTCGGCTCCCCGGTGAACCATGTTCTCGAGGACTTGAAGTCCGTTTTCAATTATGTCATGAGTCTTTTCTCCATGAAGGTTGATTACAAGGCCCACCCCGCAGGCATCGTGTTCGTTGTCGCATGAATATAAGGATTTCTGCTCATATTCATCCAAACGTAGTGGGTTAAAACAGTTTGTATCCATTCGTTGATTTGTCTTTTTTATACACTTAAGGGCTGTTTTTATCAGCCGATTCGTTCTTTTTGTTTTATTGTTTCTAATTCATCTATAACGTGCAAAATAGTGGGAACTCCATTAAAGGCTTTCCCACTATTCACATCGTTCTGAAAGTCGGTTTATAACCTTCTTATTTACCGGATAAAGAGTAACTCCCTGTATTTAGGCAGGGTCCACATTTCATCGTCAACAATCAATTCAAGTTTGTCGGTGTTGTAACGGATAATGTCGAAATATGGAGTTACCTGGTCGTGGTAAGCAACTGCTTTTTCGTACTCATGTTCCATTTTGTTGATTTTACGACGTGTATCAACCATGTCGTCAACAGCATTTTTGATAGTTGCAATTCTTTCGCCAATTTCAACGATAAGAGCTGTATCCATTTTGCTGAGTTTCTCGGCTTTTTCGCCGCTGAAAACAGCTTGAATCTTAGTTACATTATCCAACAGGAAGCTTTGGTATTTTGTAGCCAGCGGAATAATGTGGTTCATAACTAAATCACCCAACACGCGTGCTTCAATCTGGATTTTCTTGGTGTAAGTTTCCCATTTAACTTCGTTGCGGGCTTCAAGTTCCACTTCCGAAAGAACACCCAGTTTGGTGAACAATTCCACGCTTGTTTTCGAAGTGTAGGCATTGTAGATTACCG
>DATGXD010000315.1:0-10723 GCA_035299105.1 Paludibacter sp.
TCGAGTTTACCCCTGGTAATACGGCAGAAGTGCGGGTGGTTTCCGGGAACGGTGTTTTTACCTGCTCCAATATTGATGCAACCAGCCCAAGCTGGAAATTTGATGTGAGAGGGCTGGAAGAAACCGGCGTAACAGGCGGGGGAAGTATTCCGGGCGGCCCGTTCATTTCAGTTTTTGGCGATATTACAGGCTTTGTACACAATAACTTGACCTCATATCCGGCGCAAACTCTCCAGCCAGCCGATGGCTCGAACTGGGGCGTTGATTATGCTGCCGCCAATACAAACAAAGTGGTGAGAGTCGGCAGCACATCGGTTTACTATTCCACCAATCAGGGCTCAACATGGTCGAAATGCCTCATCAACAAAGGCGGGGGAGGAAATATTGCCATCAGCGCAGACGGAAGAACTATTCTTCATTGTGCCAAAGACTCTTCTACCACCAGGTATACGACCAACAATGGCCAAAGCTGGACAAACGTGGGAGGAGTTTCGATAACGACTGCATTCCCGGTAGCCGACCGCGTTAACAGCAATTACTTTTACATCCATAATCCGTCCAACGGGCAGATGCTTGTGAGCAGTAATAAAGGAGTTAGCTTTTCTGTCGGTGGTAATTCCGGGGCATCATCGGCTTCATGGACACCGACATTTATCCGTACAGTACCCGGATATGAAGGGCATATATGGGTACCTCTGATTGGAAACGGATTGAAATACTCCACCGACCATGGCGCGACATACACCAAAATTACAAACGTTACTAAATGCAATGCGGTGGCAATTGGAAAAGCGGATGTTTCCGCTACGTATCCTACCGTTTTTATCTGGGGAACGGTAGGAGGTGTGAACGGAATGTTCAGATCAACAGACAAAGGAGCAAGCTGGACTCGTGTCAACGATGCTGCCCACCAGTTCGGGGGTACAAATTTTGTATTTGCAGATATGAATGTATTCGGAAGAGTATATATGTGTGGCATACTAGGTCGGGGTCTGATATACTGGGATTTAGATGCGGTCTCCTCAGTAGAGCCTGTAGCTGGATTAGCTAATGACATGGTTATTTATCCAAACCCAACTCGGGATGGAAGGTTTTCAATAACGCTTCCTGCAACTTCGAAAAGGATAAATGTAAATATTTTTGACTTCCAGGGCAGGTTATTGTCCGAAAGGATGTTCAATAATACTGATAGGCTGGAAATGGAATCCGGACTGAAGAACGGTATTTATATTGTAAAGGTTATATCAGAAGGACTTACCTACACGCAAAAGCTAATTGTTCAATAAGAATTTCCGGTAGAACCATGTTTTTGTAAGTGTATCAATATTGTAGTTGTATTTATTTAAATGTTTGATTATGAGTTGTTTAGAGTGGGTTGTAGAATAATAGACTCACATTCTTGGCTCTAATACCATATATTTAATATTGATTCTTCTAATACGGTGAATAATGACGCGTAATTAATTAAACCATAAAGGATATCATGAAAAAATATTTATTTTCTTGTAAATCAAATAGTATAGTTTTGTTTCTATTTCTCACAATATTCTTGCTGCAAAAAAGTAATGCTCAGGGAAAGATATTTGGTTATGTGAAAATTGGCGGTGGAGGGTATATTTGCTCTGTCATCGAAAGTGCAGGTGAAGAAAATGTATTCTATGCAAAAAGTGATGTGGGAGGCATTTACAAATGGACAGAAGAGACGAAAGACTGGACTCCGCTTTTTGCATGGGTGTCGCCTGATGAAACAACTTACATGGGAACTGAGGCTTTTGTAGTTGACCCTAAAGCTCCAAACAGACTTTTTACCATGGCGGGAACCGACTATTGGAATGGCGGAAAGAGTGCATTGCTTCGATCGTTTGATTATGGAAAAACCTGGGAGGTTTATGAAACAACTTCGAAATTCAAGGTTCATGGAAACGGTTCTGATCGTCAGAAAGGAGAAACCTTAGCCATAGATCCTGCTAATGGAAATATACTTTATTTTGGAACCCGCTATTCAAATGGCTTGTTCAAAAGTACCGATGCCGGTAAAACATGGAATAAAGTAACCAGTTTCCCTGATAGCATTGGCACAGCAGCATCATTCAGTTTTGTTCAGTTTGTTGACGATTCGGCAACTCCTGACGGTTGCTCAACCATCATTGTGGGTAGCCATAAAACCGGAAATAACGTTTTTATCAGCGAAGATTTTGGTGCTACATGGACTACAATCGGAGGATTTAGCGCTGCAAAACCTCAACGTTGTGCATTGTCGCTTAGTGATAAAAATTTGTATGTTACGTATGCCAATGGTGCTTCGGCCGATGGGTCTGGTGGTGTTTACAAATATAATCTGACCTCCAAACAATGGACAAATATAACTCCTGCAACCAATAGAGGATACAGTGGTATCAGTTTGATTGCAAATGATTCACAAAAAATCACCTGTTCAACCTATAATTTCTGGGGCTCATCGCAACCCTGGGGTTGGGGCGACGAAATATATTTCAGTGCAACCGGAGGTTCAACCGGTTCGTGGGTGCGTAAAAATTCAAGTGCCGGTAGCACAATGGTTACGAACGGTATTGATTGGATGCAAAACCATTCGATGCACTGGGTTGGTTGTGTTACCATGAGTAATACTAAACCGGGTGTGGTTTATGCAGTTTCCGGAAACGGCATATTCATGACTGATAACATTATGGCAACAAAACCGATATGGAAAGTTGCTTCACAGGGATTGGAAGAAACCGTGCTGAAAAATCCGGGAGTACTCAGTATTCCCAACGGACCACTTATCACTACGATTGGTGATGTAAACGGATTTGTACACACTGATATCGACCAGTATCCGAAAGCAAGTATTTCACAATCAACCAGTATGGCTTTTGCACCTCAAAAAACATCCACTATTGTAAGGGCAGTAAACAAGGAGAAAAAAGTGAATAATGTATCTGTGTATTATAATGTGGTTGCTTTAAGTGAAGATAACGGACAAACATGGACAGAGTTACCCGTATTGCCGGTTGATATTTCTGAAGCTAAAACTTCTATCTCTGCTGATGGAAACAGAATTCTTTGGCAGGCATACAGTTCTGCAACAGGAAACGTATTGTATTGGACTGACAATAAAGGGGCAACCTGGAATAAAACAGCCACTATGCCAACAAATGCTGTTCCGGTGCCCGATGGCGTTGATCCGTTGAAATTTTATTTGCACAATACCGCAACAGGTAGAATTTACCGCAGCGACGATGGAGCTCAAACGTTTAATATCATTTCGTTGGTTGGTTTAACCGGAGGTTCGAGTGTGCTGAAGACAATACCCGGAAAAGCTGGACATGTATGGATTAACAATAACGGAAAAGTAAGGTACAGCACAGATGAGGGAAAAACTTTTACAACTTGTTCAAATTACTCCTGTGCCGCATTTTCGCTTGGAAAAGAAGCTCCGGGAAGCGATTATCCGACTGTATATATTTGGGGGAAACCAACAAGTAATTTGCCTGAGGGAATGTATCGTTCAATCGACAAAGGTAAAACATGGATTAGAGCTAACGATGATGAGCACGAATGGGGACATTTGGCAAATGCCGGTAATATTGAAGCCGATCAAAATGTGTATGGTAGAGTATATAAAAGTACTGCCGGTATGGGAATACCATGGATGGGTATTAGTCCGGAAACTGGACTTGTTGAGAATTATGAGGTTAGAAATTCAACAATTTGTCCTAACCCGTTTAATGATAAAGTAACGCTCCGCTCAAACGGTGTAAATATCAAAGCTATAAATGTATACAATCTTCAAGGTGTGCTAGTAAAGCAAATTGAAACCGACATGTATGCCAATGAAAGTATTGATTTTGGCGAAGACTTTGCAAAAGGTGTATATTTGGTAAATGTACGTGATACGAAGTGTACTCAAACATACAAGATTATCAAACAGTAATAAACAAAATTGATTGCTATCATTATTGTAAATAAAAATATAGTCTCAAATATATTTATGAAAATCAGAGCCATTTCAATTACAAGACTTTTTATAGTTTCAGCGTTAATGTTGTTGAACTCCGGCAAAACAATCGGTCAAACCGTTTCAGTTACGTCTCCAAATCAGAAAATCAATGTAAAGCTGTTTTGTGAGCAAAACAAGACCGTTGGAAAATGGCATTTCCAGGTAAATTCTACGAATAATGGCAAAGTTTCGGAAGTCATTCCGGCTATCGGTTTGGGGCTTTCGCGTAGTGATCAGGACTTCTCTTCCGAATTGAAATTCCTGAAAGCTGGTAAAGCTGTTTCGGTAAACGAGCAATACACCGACATTCACGGGAAACGCAGCCGATGCAGCAATTCGGCAAACGAAGTAATCGTTTCATTCGAAAACCCTTCGAAAGCTAAATTGAATCTGATTCTCCGAGCTTATAACGATGGTGTTGCATTTCGGTACGAGTTTCCCGAAAAGGAAGGAACTTATGTTATAAAAGACGAATTTACCGCTTATTCTATCCCTGATAGTACGAAACGCTGGCTCGACAACTTCAACACAGCCAACGAAACTTTGTACAGTATGATGAAAGATGGCAACCAACAACGGGATTGGGGTTACCCTGCTTTGTTCAATACAGCGGATAAATCATGTTGGTATCTCATTCACGAAGCTGATGTGAACCGATCGTATTGCGGGACGAAACTCACAAATTATGGAGATAAAACCAGGTACAAGCTCACATTCCCCGACCAATGGAACGGTAGGGGAAAAGGAGAATCCAAACCGACTATTACACTTCCATGGAAATCGCCGTGGCGCGTGGTGGTTGTGGGTAGTTTGTCCGACATTGTCGAATCTACGCTTGTCAACGATGTCTCAACGCCTTCGAAACTGGCCAATACCGACTGGATAAAACCTGGCAAGGCCTCGTGGAACTACTGGTCGGATAACCACGGAACACGCAGCTACAACACAGTTTGCGCTTTTGCCGACCTGGCTGTGTCAATGGGTTGGCCTTACACATTGCTGGATTGGGAATGGGATGCCATGGCCGATGGTGGAAACCTTGAAGATGCCATAAAGTACATAACTTCCAAAGGAATAAAACCACTAATCTGGTATAATTCGGGTGGTGACCATAATTGGGTTACCGCAACCCCGATGAACCGGATGCTCACCCACGAAAGCCGTGTGGAGGAATTCACCAAACTGAATAAGCTGGGAATCGTGGGCGTGAAAATTGATTTCTTCGAAAGTGAAAAGCAGGATATGATCAAGTATTATCTCGATATTTTGGATGATGCTGCCCAGTTCAAGATAATGGTTTACTTTCACGGTTGCCTGGTGCCACGCGGCTGGCAACGCACTTGCCCAAACCTGATGACCTACGAGGGAGTCCGTGGAGCCGAGTGGTACAACAACGGTCCGGAATTTACCCCAGCTGCTCCTGCGCACAACGCCACACTGCCGTTTACCCGCAACGTGGTTGGTTCAATGGACTACACGCCGGTCACTTTCACCAATTCGCAATATCCACATATTACCTCGTACGGGCATGAACTTGCATTGAGTGTGGTGTTCGAATCGGGCTTCCAGCATTTGGCCGACCGTCCCGAAGGATATTATGCTTTGCCCGATGCGGCAAAATCGTTCCTGAAGGATGTTCCAAATACCTGGGATAACACCAAACTGCTCGATGGCTATCCCGGTCAGGACATTATCCTGGCCAGACAAAAAGGCGATAAGTGGTATGTAGGTGGAATTAACGGTGAAAATAGCGAAAAAGCGAAAACATTGAAATTCGATTTTCTTCCTGAAAATTCAAGCTATAAGCTCACATTAATCGCTGATGGCAGCCACGATAAGGACTTCAAGGTGCATTGTACGGTAGTGAATAAGTCGAGTTCAATCGATGTGAAGTTGCTTCGTAGGGGCGGATTTGTTGCATGCCTGACACCACAAAATTAAAATGCAACTTTAGTAAAATTGAAATTTAATATCACAATGAAGAAAAGCCTTTTATTACTGCTTGTTGTTTTGCTAAGTGGATTTATCAGAGCTGTAGAAGTCAAGATTTCAAGCCCCGACAATAAGTTGGTTGTTTTAGTTGATGCTAAAGAGGGAACTCCTTTCTATTCCGTCACGTACAATGATAAAGAGTTTTTAAAACAATCCCCATTAGGATTAAATACCAATATTGGCAGGTTTTCACAACAATTGTCAATGGGTGGTAATGTTGAAAGAAACACTATCAACGAGTCTTATCGTCTTGAAAAGATAAAGCGAAGTAATGTTACCTATACTGCAAATGAAGCTGTTATAACGTTTAATCAAGACAACAGACCTGTTTTCGACCTTATTATCAGGGTAAGTAATCACGATATCGCTTTTCGTTACAAGATATATCCGAAGGGTGAGACTGCCGTTTGTGTAGTAAACGAAGAACTTACTGGTTTCGCTCTGCCGCAGGGAACAACTACATTCCTTTGCCCGCAGATGCAGCCAATGACCGGCTTTGCCAGAACTGCTCCCAGCTACGAAACTTCTTACACTACCGATGACGAAATGGGGAAAAATGGCCGGGGATTTGGATATACGTTTCCGGCATTGTTCAAAGTAAACAACAATGGCTGGGTATTGATTTCTGAAACCGGTGTGGACGGCAGTTATTGTGCTTCGCACCTGAATGGTCATGCCGGTGGGCTTTATTCAATTGCCTATCCTATGCCCGAAGAAAATAATGGTAACGGCTCTGCTGCTCCAGGCATAAGTTTGCCCGGTTATACACCATGGAGAACCATTACCGTGGGAGAAACGCTTGCACCTATTGTTGAAACAACCATAGCATTTGATGTGGTCAAGCCGAAGTTCGAAGCTTTGTATAATTACAAATACACAAAAGGTTCGTGGAGCTGGATCATGAAAATGGACGAAAATACGGTGTTTGATGTGCAGAAAGAATATATCGATTTTAGTGCTGCCATGGGTTGGGAAACTATTTTAGTTGATGCATTGTGGGATACACAAATCGGACATGATAAAATTGAAGAACTCGCCAACTATGGTAAAAGTAAAGGGGTGGGTTTGTATTTGTGGTATAACTCTAACGGGTATTGGAACGATGCTCCCCAGGGCCCGAGAGGTATAATGGATAAGCTCACTAACCGTCGCAAAGAGATGGCATGGATGCAGCGCATAGGCGTAAAAGGGATTAAAGTCGATTTCTTTGGTGGCGACAAGCAGGCAACGATGCAACTTTATGAAGACATTCTTCACGATGCAAACGATTTTGGTTTGTCGGTTATATTCCACGGTTGTACTTTGCCTCGTGGTTGGGAGCGCATGTACCCAAACTACATTGCGTCCGAAGCTGTTTTGGCTAGTGAAATGCTTCATTTTTCGCAGGATATATGCAACAACGAGGCTTATAATGCCTCTATTCACCCATTTATTCGAAATACCGTGGGCGCTATGGATTTTGGAGGTAGCGCGTTGAACGAATATTGGAATGCAACAAACGAAGCAGGTCGTGGTAGCAAAAGACTAACTTCCGATGTTTTTGAACTGGCGACTGCGGTATTGTTCCAAAGCAGTGTACAACATTTTGCACTGGCTCCAAATAATCTTAGTGATGCTCCATCCTGGGCAGTTGATTTTATGAGAAATGTGCCTACAACCTGGGATGAAACAGTCTTTGTCGATGGTTATCCGGGGAAATATGTGGTTTTGGCGCGACGCAAAGGCGATAAATGGTATGTGGCCGGCATAAATGCAGAGAATAACAATAAAAAGATGAAGGTATCGCTGCCAATGATTAAAGCAGGTTCGCAACTTCAGGTTTATTCCGATAATGTTACTTTACAAGGAAGTGTTAAGTCGGTGAAATTGTCAAGAAACAATACCGTGGATATCCAAATACCTAAAAATGGAGGATTTGTTATCGTTGCTGATTAGATAGCAATCAGTTTAATAACAAACTATACTGAATTACAAAAAAATCAAATCAACTAAGTGATAAATATGCATTTTATGAAAAAGCAAAAAAACTATGTAAATATACTTTTACTCTCAGTACTGCTTGTGTTAAGTACAAATTCATTCTCACGAAACCCGAATTTCCATATTTATATCTGTTTTGGGCAGTCGAATATGGAAGGTCAGGGAGCCATCGAAGCTCAGGATAGAACGGTCGATAGTCGTTTTAAGGTTCTTCAGTCGCTGGATTGTACGGATCGGAATAAGGGTACGTGGTATACGGCTATTCCTCCATTGTGTCAGTGTGCCTCAGGCCTTTCACCTGCCGATTATTTCGGCCGGACGATGGTGAAATACCTTCCGGACAGTATTACCGTGGGGGTTATCAATGTAGCAATTGGTGGGTGCGATATCCGGATGTTTGATAAAGATCTTTATCAGGGTTATCTCAATCCATCTGATGCTACCTTTTCAGCAAAAGTTCAGGCTTATGGTGGAAATCCGCTTAAGCATCTGATGGATTTAGCCAAACAAGCGCAACAAGATGGGGTGATAAAAGGTATTCTCTTGCATCAGGGGGAGGCAAATACCGGAGATGTAAACTGGCCAAAGTATGTGAAGAAAGTATACAACGACATGTTGGCTGAGCTTTCATTGGGCGCCGATACGGTACCACTTTTGTCAGGAGAAGTATTGTATACCGGAATGTTTCTACACATGAATCCCATTGTCAATCAGCTTCCTAACATCGTTCCTACTGCGCATATAATTTCCGCTGAAGGATTGACCGGAGATTGGGGGCACTTTACCTCCGACGGTTACAGAAAACTAGGCACAAGATACGCTGCAAAAATGCTTTCGTTAATGGGAGTTGGAGCTAAGGTTTTTGAGCCTGAGAACTATTATTATGAACCTGAATGTTCGAAATTGGGTGCAAACTGGAATATTGTTACTGATAAAACCGCTTCTAATAGCAATTATGTGACGATTAAACCCGGTATGAACAACACTACCGTAGCATCAACGGATAGTGCAAATGCAATTTATGTTGATTTCACTGCAAAAACGGATACCACCTTTTATGTTTATGCGCGTGTGTATTGCGCTACGCTAAAATCGGATTCCTACTGGTTTAAAATGGACGATGGCTCGTTTGAGTATGTGAACGGTTTGCCAAAAGGTTCATGGACCTGGGCGAAGGTGAAAACCTATAACCTTAAAGCCGGACATCATACGTTGGCCATTGCCAACGGCGAGGAGGGAGCGCGCCTTGACAAAATATATATTTCAAATGTTGACGTTCTCCCCACGGGAACGGGCGATCAGGCCGTGAAGGCTTTTAATCCGGTAGTGTATAACGTACCCGGCAGAATTGAAGCAGAATCGTACTCGTACCAATTGTGGGTGCTTTCAGAGAATACTACCGATGTTGATGGCGTTTCGGATGTGACGAATATCGACACCGACGATTTTATGGAATATTTGGTGAATGTGCCCACGGATACTATTTATAAAGCAACTTTCCGTTATGCTTCGTCTGTTTCGAATGGGGCTGTATCTGTATTGCTTGATGAGAAGCCGGTTGGTTCAATATCCTTACCGGGTACGGGCGGTTTATATAAATCGGCAACAACGGATATTCCTTTGAAAGCAGGCAGACATACCCTTAAATTGAATGCGACATCGGGTGGGTTTAAGCTGAATTGGCTTATGTTCGAGAAAGTTAAGACAACTGGGATTGAAAACGTTTTGGATAACGGGTTGAGTATTTATCCAAACCCCACCAACGGCGAATTGAATATCAGGAGTGAATCGTTCCAATTTGGGAAAGTGGAGATTTTTGATTGTGCAGGGAAACAAGTATTTGACAAAAAATTCGATTCGACAAATCGTATCAGTTTTAACCCTCACCTACAGAAAGGAATCTATTTCTTAAAGCTAAATAATCAAACTCAAAATATAAAGATTGTTGTTGATTAAATAGAAATGTCTTGCAATTCAGGTTGGTCAGAACGAAATACCACCTCATTGGTGTGAAATTGTATAGGAAAAATCAAATTAATAAAAATATAAAAAGTGAACCGAAAAAAAATCTTTATTTCTAAGTTAACTCTATTGCTTTTGATAATGGGTAGCACCATTCAGGCACAGACAAAAATTACAGTTGATGTAACCAAGCCGGGTCATGCAATTTCGCCCTCTTTGTTCGGTATTTTCTTCGAGGACATTAACCTTTCGGCCGATGGCGGGTTGTATCCCGAAATGGTACAAAACCGTTCGTTCGAAGATGCAGATACGCTTCAAAACTGGAAGTTTAGTAATATTCAAGGCAAAAGCGTTGCGAAGATAAGCCATGCTGAAATTTATGCGAAACCACAGATTTCTCCATTAAATCCGTTTAATCGTAAAGCCTTGCTAATCTCAGCAGCGGGTTCTTTCAAACTGGAGAATCCAGGCTACTGGGGCATGAATATGGTGCAGGGCGAAAGTTACACGCTAAAGTTGGCAGCCCGTGCCATTGACGGTTTTTCCTCGCCATTAAAAATAAGAATCCTGGATGCGAAAGGCAATGAAATATCCGCTTCTGTAATAAATGGAATTACAGGAAACTGGGCGTATTACACTGCAAACCTGAAAATAAGCGCAGGCGATCCAAAAGCAAGTCTGGAAATTTCAGGCGAAGGCAATGGAAAATTGTTTCTGGACATGGTATCGCTTATGCCTGATAAAACATGGAAAAATCATGGCTTGCGCACCGACCTTGCCGAAGCATTC
>DATGXD010000316.1:0-17407 GCA_035299105.1 Paludibacter sp.
GAAATTTTCTTGCTGTTTTGTCCTTTCACGTAATTATGGGAATACAAGTTGTCGGTTCCCGGGATATAGACATCGGCCACACCTGCATTGGGCCGGAAATATTTCTCGAACAAGGTATTCAGCGAGAAATTAACCGCCCCGCACAATTTCAACGATTTGGTGAAGGCATACGACGGCCTTACCGACAAATTCACATAATCCTGCGAACTGCTACCGGATCCATTTTCGATAATCGAAACAGGATTTGCCACGCCAAGGAAATCGGCATCCGACAAGTCGGCCAAAACCACACCGGATTTCAATTGTTCGTAAGGGATTAAAATGGGCGCCTTGATCATGGCCAATGCCGTGGGCGAGGTGATAATATCGCTTTCTGATTCACTGAAACCATCATCGCGCAATTCGCGGTCGGTCTTCGAATAGGACAAATCGAACGAGAAACTCATTTTACTGGTCAAATTGATATCCGAGTTGAAACGTGCATTGAACCGCGAGAAATCATTCGCCTTGACAGTGCTGTTCGAACTTGCATACCCCATCGAAAGGTTGTAGAGGGCCACGTTGTCACCACCGTTCACATTTAAGTTGTATGATTGTGTCAAACCATTCCGGTATACATTGTCAGCCCAGTTATTGTCATTGTGGAAGCGGGCATAATCAAAATACAAGGGATTGTCATTCAAGAAAGGAAGCGAAGACAACTGGGCCGGGTCCGAATACCCGTTTTTCAACAAGTCGCTCACATAGACCCGGAATTGCCCGGCATTCATCAATGGCGTGGTGCGTGGGCGTGTGTTGACGCCTACCATGCTCGAAAACGTGATTTGGGTTACCGGATCCTTGCCTCTTTTGGTGTTGATTACAACTACCCCGTTGCCACCCTTGCTTCCGTACAAGGCTGTCCCATTCTTGATCACTTCGATATTCTCGATATCTTCGACACTTATGTTCGACAACGGGTTCAGCATAAAGCCCTGGTGTACCGAAGCGCGGTCGTACTCATTATCGAAAACCACGCCATCGAGCACTATCAATGGTTGTGCAGTCACATTCAACGAATTATATCCACGGATAAACATGGAAGCTCCTATGGCAGGGGTAGCCGAATGGCTAATCGCCCGCACATCGCTTCCTGAAAACGCCTGCATTTTTGCATCGGGAGTCAGGGCCGACTGTATATTCCTTGCAGGTTCAGCCACATAGAGGGGTACATCGATTTCAGCCTTGCCTTGCAACGGGTATTCTACCATCGAATAATCGGGAGCTGAAATATAGAGCAGGTTAATATAACTTGGAACCTCGATGCTGAAAGAGCCATCCTCATCGGTTATGGCTGAAAATTTTTTGTCCTTGCTTTGTATTTTGGCTCCAAGCAAAGGCATTTTTGATGCTGCATCGCGAACATGTCCTTTAACGGTTGTAAATTTCCGTGCCTGGGGAGCATCCTTCACCGCAACCGGGCCTGAAGCCGGGTTTTCCTGCGCATTTAAAGAATTATTCCAACTCAACAAGGTCAAAACAACCAAACCTATAAATATTTTGTTTCGATTTTTCATGTGATTTTTTTACTGTTGCTTTTTAGGCTTTAATACTATGCAGTCGATTAAAAGTTCACGCGAGTAAATTGTTGTTTCAGACCTTAGCACATTGCTTATCACCTGCAATTTAACTGTATTCACTTTCTCACCATAATTAGCTACGGGGAATTTTATATCAGGGAATGCCATCACCGTGTCATTTTTATTCGGGTCTATCAGAATGGTTCCTGTTGGAGGATAAGTCACGGTAGTAGATTCTCCCAAGCTATTCTTGTATATCAGTTTAAAGTACACCTTGCAGTTTTTCAACCCTGTAGCATTCGGGTTGAAGACCTTGGGTGAAACAAACACGCAGGAGATATCGTATGTGCTTGACAGGGTCTTCGGAATTCCAAAAGCGACAGACGGGTTTGCAGACGTGGTGGAGGGCGACAACCGCAAGTATCTTCCGCCCGATACGCCAGAATTAATTATGCTAACGCGTTCAGGATAGGGAGTACATCCAGAAATTTCGTATCCTGAAGTTTGTTCGGCTTCAACCTTAATCGGTACAAACCAGGAACCAAGGGCATCTATCTTCAAATCGTTGGTTATAAAAACCGAGCCATTACTTGTTTTCACTTCATCAGCTCCGGCAAAAAGGTATTGCGGGTTGTAGAATTTGTGGTTTATGGTGGAAACCATCGAATCGTTTGGCGATTTCTGTATCCTGGCATTGAATATCAAATCCTGAACAAGCGCTGCCGTGGTGTTTGCCCGTTGCATGGAATCGGCTTGGGCTTTGGGGCCATAGTACACAAAATAGTCCTTGATATTATCATAGGCTTTTATCCAGGCAGAATTGTTAGGAAGCAGCATGGTGTATGCGCTATCCTCCACGTTAACATACCCGCGCAGAGTGGCCAGTTTGGTATTGTAGTTGATAAAAACGGAATCCACATAAGTTTGTTGACCATTCTCGTTAATGCTGCCCGGAACGCTCCATTGCGGTATGAACAATAAATTATCAAACGAATATAAATAATTCCTTACAGAATCCAAATCACTCCTCTTGGCCATGAATTCCCAAATGTTGGGTGAAAATTTCGCATATCCTCCCAACACATGTACAATCCCATTGGATGCAACTATACTTTTCACCGCATTCGAAAACGCAGCATCGCCGTAGTAATACTTGCCAGCCTTGTACTCACGGTTTATCCGCTTTCCGTTCAACGTGGCAACGGCAACCGTATCGTGGCCCGAAGCCGGAAGGATGTACCTCGCAATATGGTTTCCAATCAATTCTTTCTTTACATCTATGTTGCTAGTGTCGATTGCCTCCATCGTGGCGTTGTCGGGGGCAAAAACGGTATAAGCCTGTGTCTGCTCCAGCATCTTGTCATAACCATATGATTTCAACACTTGGGCAAAACGGCTCAGCTCGGGAGTATTCTCGATAGTGACCCACAAGTTGTCGCCGGCTACGACATTGGCTTGCGCACCGTAATGCTGCACCCAGATTTCGTCGGAGCAAGAGAACAACAGTGTCGCCGTCCAAAGCAATATCTGCAATCGTAAGATTCCTTTTATCATCTTATTGTTCATAAGTAATTTTTATTTTTTCAAGTATTAATCAAAGCCTGTCTTCGGGTTGCCCGTTTGGATTATTGTAAACATTCGTCGGAACAAGTTCAAAATAATCAATCATGAATTGATCCAGGTTATCCCCCGACACCGACTTGAACCGAAGGTAATGTGGCCCGTCGTGGTTCCAGGTTTCGGTACAAACTATACGCCGCATGGCTTCCTTCCAGCTCCGGGCCGAAATAGTACCTGCCATGTAGCTGGTTCCCCCTTTCATGTATCCCCGGTTTCGTAACATTTTGTCCATTTCTACGCCATTGTCCAGCGTGGATGCATCCGACAGCCAACCGATAGCCGGCTCGTCCGCGGCCCTTTTCATGTTCAACGGAATTCCCCTTGGAATCAAATCGCCATTGTCATCATCCACGTAGAATTGCAAGACTCCACGGTGGGTATTGGCAGTGTAACCAAAACGCACTTCATAAGTACCGGCAGGTACCGGCGGTAGCCGCATGATAAAATCGAACTCTCCCTGCGCCATCATTTCATCGGCCTGGTAATTAACCCAACTGCTGGAGCTCTTCTGCCCTTGCAGGTAGTAAAGCCTGGTATTCGATGAAATCACCTTGACGTTCTTTAGATATCCGTTAGGGAATTTGTAAAAGTTTGCCGCCCCGGTTACTCCCGAAGGATTATCCCCTTTTTCGTACCGGATACCATTGGTCATCAATTCGGGGTGCAAGCTGGCTGCATCCATCCGGATACGGGTATTCAACAACATGGTTATCACTTTTTGGTCATACACCAACACATTGTCAATCAGGTGATAAACCCCGTTTTCGGTATCTTGACCTTCCAAGCGGTTCTCATCCATAGGCAAAACGGTGACACCGGTTACCCCACGAGCCACATCGCTGTTAATAACAACACCGCTGGTTTCGTTCGAAACCTTAAACATGGTGTTGGGACACAAGGTCTCCATGAACTCGTACAGAGTGACATCCGCGGCCATGTTGCACCTGTAAAAGAAGTTGTTGTAATTTACAGTCTTGTCGATAATATGGTACGACACAAAGCGGTTCAGGCTGTTGCGGCGGTCGGTAATGTCTGATATACCGGCATCTTCCGGGTAAACCTTGTCGTACACCGAAGCTGCATAGCGTTTCAAATCTTCCAGGTTGTCGATTCCATGCGCATGGAAAACCTCATTGGATTCAATGAAAACAGTAAAGCCAATTTTGCGGGTCTTTGGGCTTCGGCAAATTGTTTTACCATCGATAGACAAGGGGTTGACTTCCGGCACGTAATTTTCATCCCTGAGTCCCTGCAACGAATCGGAAACACCGGTTTTATTCAATGCTTCGGAAAACAAACTAATCCTTTCATCACCACCAATAATAGTAGGTATGGCTGAAGTCGAAGGAGTTACCACCTTGTTGAGCGTGTAAACAACCCCGTTCTGTACCTCATTGCCTTTATCCAACACCATGGAGTTTGTGTTTATCACAATATTCAAAGTACCATTGAAAGCCTTGAAACCCACAACCAGGTAGCGCGAATTCATATTGGTAAACGACAATGCACCGGCAATCAAATCGATACTCTTGTATATTTTATCCGGTATTAAATGGCTGTAAACCATGTATTTCAATTTCTCAGCAGGCAATTCGTCCAACGAAGACACTCCTTGGTCCTTGTAATAATTATACATGGCCGAGTCATTCGGGGCAAAACAGGTATATGCGCTGTATGTTTTTAATAAATCCTCCAAATCCGCCTTTTTCACGGCTCTCCAAAATTCACTGTAAGTCTCCGGGTGTTTTTCCAGGAAACTGCCAACCGTGTTGCCCTTGAAAGTATAGAAACTATCCCCTACCTTGTCGCTATCAATAATACAGCCTTGAAACGAGACGAGGAACAAGCATCCCAATAGTATATAAACAAATCTAAACCTGTTTATTGATTGTGATTTCATTTGTATTTTATTTTTCATTTTACAATATCGTTAGACATCTCGTAATAAGGATTCTGTTTCAACTCCTTGTTCACTATCAGTTCGTTTTGCGGAATCGGCAGGTAAATCGCATTCATGACCGACAATTTTGTTGAAATCATCTTGAGGTTGCCGGTATATTTATTAATTACATAATCAACCAAATCATTTGTTGAGTTTTTCCGTTCGGCCATACGAACCAAATCGAACCAGCGCTTGCCCTCGAACATCAATTCGCGCTGGCGTTCGAGCAACACCAGTTTTTCCATAGCATCGGGCGAATTGTAGTTTTTATACTCCAGCGAGTCTGTGGGATTGGCACGCTTATAGGTTGTATTCACAATTTGCAAGGCTTTCTTCAGGTTTTCATCCGTGCCAGCCTGTTGCACCAAGGCCTCCGCCTTCATCAACATAATGTCGGTAATACGGTAAAATATCCAGTTGGATGTGGTGACTTTATAGGAATATGGATTAACACTACCATCGTTTTTATTATATCCGAGGTATTTTAATATCCCGTATTGACCGGATTGGGTCTTGTCTAACTTAATAAAGTCAATTCTCCGCTGATCTTTATTTGTAAAAATAGGACTGTTTTCTGCTGCATACGAAGTAGTTGCAGTCAATTGGCCCACATTGTTAGCAACCCCATAAAGTTTTGAAAGTCTATCATTTTTCTTATCAACCGAGAATTGCAGTTCAAAAATACTTTCGGAAGAATTTCCTTCATTGAAAATAAGATCCGATGACAAAAAACTACTAGAAGATGAAGAAGCATACAATTCGTTCACCAAGGGATATTTAGGTAGTACAATAGTCTTACCGGTATAAGTCATTGTGACTGAGGTTGCATTTAACAGTTTGTCGCAGTATGCGATGCAATTCCCATAATCCTGCCGCCACAGGTAAACATCAGCCAAAATTGCCCGTACAGCATCTTTTGTAATCCTTCCCTTAGTCCCCGCTATAGTGGGGTACGACTCCAATGCCCATTGTTCGGCTTGCAATAAATCAGTGGTGATTTTCTGGAGCACATCTACCGGCGAGGATTTGGGTATCGACAGGTTCTGGTCATCGCTTATCGTTGCATCAAGCGACAACGGCACGTCGCGGTAGGTGCGGACCAGGTAAAAATAACACAGCGAACGTATGGCCAACACCTCGGCTTCCTTTGCATGCAAATCGTTTATGGTAAAAGTCTTATCAACCTTCATCACGCCAGGAGCATATTTCAAAACCGTGTTGCAATAATTAATGACCGTGTAAAATGAAGTCCATTTGCAATCACCGTTGGTTGGAAGTATATTAACATTATCTATTTGCTTTTCATCATCGCCTGCACTGGTGTTGGTTATGACATTGTCGCCCCTGAGTTCGCCCCAGATGATTACCCTCGACATGAAGTCATCTTCCTGCATGGTCCGGTAGCATGCCCTCACCACACTTTCCACGTCGGATCCTTTCTTCCAATAGTCGTCAAGCAACAAATCGTTTTCGGGTTTCAAATCAAGGAAATCGCTGCAACCCGGCGCCAGAAGCAAGAGGCTCAGAGCAAAGAATATATATTTGATATTTTTCATTTTTCGTGACTTATATTATTAAGATTCCAAGGTTTTAAAATTGAAGGGTCAGACCCGATGTGAACGATTTTGCACGCGGGGTTTGGTTTCCATCCTTACTCACGCCCCACGAGCCATAGCCCACTTCGGGGTCGACTCCGGAATATTTAGTAAAGCAAAATAAATTATAAAGGGTAAAGTAAAACGAAGCCGAATTAATCGAAAGTTTCGAGAGTAGTTTCCCCGGGAACGAATAGTTTATCGACAACTGGTTGATACGCCAAAACGAACCATCTTCCATATAGCGGTCGCTTCCCAGGAAGTTCCTGCTGTTGTCGTTCCCGTTCATGGCCCGCGGATACCAGGTCTTGTCGCCATCCTTCCTCCAGCGCCAGTTTATCGTACGGCTTTGGTTACTGTTGTCAACCATGTTTTCCGCCTCCATGCGGGCAGCATTTATAACCTTATTTCCGTAACGGAATACCGAATATATATTTACCGAGAAACGGTCGTAATTAAATTTTATTCCAAAACCGCCATTGAACTTGGGGTTTGAATTCCCCAGGTAAACAATATCCAACTGGTTGATATTTCCATCGTGGTTGATATCCTCATAAATAGCATCGCCTCCCTGGAAAGCCAGCTGCCTCGAAGTGCCATAGGCAAAATACATGGGTACCGGTTTCCCTTCGGAGTCGTAAATAATCTTTCCGGCGGCATTGCGTGCAACAGGCGCCGTTCCCAGGCTGTAATTGCTTTCAATCAAGCGGGGGTTGTCAAGGCTATACTCGTAAACCCCTTTGTATTTGAATCCGTAGATGGAACCCAGCGAATTGTTCAGTTGCAACCTCGACATGTATGTGCCGTTGTCGAAGTCGTAATCGCCGTTGTATTGCTTCAATATGATATCATTCAAATCCAGGACCAGGTTGCGGTTGTTCGAAAAGTTCAGGTTGCAGTCGATGGAGAACTTGCCTGCCTTCACAAACTTGTTGGCATTCAGGTATAGTTCCCAGCCCCTGTTGTTTACCGACCCCCCATTCTGCCACGTATAACTCGAGTAACCCGATGTTGTAGGTATCGAAACGTCTTTGGTCAACAAGTCCTTGGTCGTTTTGTCGTATAAATTGAAATGGACCTCGAAACGGTCTTTCAAAAATCCCAAGTCGATACCGGCATTTTTGTCCTGCACTTTTTCCCAGCGCAAATCGTTTAGGGGTATACTTAGAGGCCGCACAGTACCTTCACCCAAATAGGTACCCCATAATCCATACCGGCTGTAGTGCAGGTATTCGTCCTTCGGGGCGTTCCCTGTGACTGCGAAGCTGGCCCTGAACGACAACATGCTCAACCATTTGCTGGTAGGCGCCATGAACAACTCATCAACCACATTCCAGCGCACAGCCAAACCGCCAAAGGTTCCGAATTTGCGTTTCGGGCCGAATTTGGAGTTCCCTTCACGCCGTATGGTGAAATCAACATTGTATTTCGATTTATACGAGTAATGCGAGACAAAAGTACTGGACATTCCGGCCCAATACCCGGTTGAACTGCTCATCCCGGAAATATAACTGCCGGCCGTAGGACTTGTAACCCCTTCGGGCAAGCCGTACGAGGCTTCGGACTGCGCAGCCGATGTCCCGGTTCTGATTTCGGCAGAGGCGTAAGTCGAAAGCGAATGGTCGGGGTTTGCAAACTTGGGCATCCATTGCATTTCAAACCTCGCAGTGGTGGAATTCGACTTGCTGTTGCCATAATCGGTTTTATTCATGTTGCCATCAGTCCATGGCTGTGTCGACAATTCCC
Organism: Paludibacter sp.; assembly: GCA_035299105.1. Lineage (GTDB taxonomy): Bacteria > Bacteroidota > Bacteroidia > Bacteroidales > Paludibacteraceae > Paludibacter. The sequence goes on from DATGXD010000316.1 coordinate 8,463, forward strand.
TGGGGAGGAAAGCATAGGTCGTATTGTTGCTGATATCAAAACTCACCAATCCCTTTACCTGCAACATTTGACCATCTTCGCGAGGCAAAATATCGTATTGCAACCTGAATGTCGGAATCAAACGGTAGCTTTTCACATTGTTTTTAGCCAGGTTTGCCACAGCCACCGGGTTCGACAATTTCCGTTGGTCATTCAGTGCCGGATTTATTTGATTATTCTGCGGCATATAATAATAATCGCTCGATGGCACCCCGTTTTCATACTCGCGGTAAATGGCCATGTTCGGCATCTTCTTGTAAGCTACATCTAGTATTTTCTCATAATTTTTGTTCTCATCGGTATAGGACACCGACATTTCCGATTGGAACAAAATCCGGTCCGAAACATTGTAATTCAAATCCATGCGGGAGGTGTAACGGTCGAGCTTCTGGCCGATAATACTTCCGGTTTCAGTATAATAACCGCCCGAAATATAGAATGTCGCTTTTTCGCCACCCCCTTTAAGCGTCAGGTAATGGTCGTTCACAATACCGGTTGTTTTCACGGCCGAAACCCAGTCGGTGTTGTTGTCGTACATTCTCCAATCGGGGAACACGGCATCGTTATGGATATAATTGAACTCCCTGATATCGGATGTCTTATCGCTTTGCTTGGGATTGAAATATGCTTCTTTCAAAAACATGGTGTATTGGTCGCCATTAAGCATTTTCATACCTTCCCGTTGGGTTTTCCCCGACAAACGGTAGGTGTACGTCAACCGGGGTTTTCCCCGCATGCCCTTTTTTGTGCGGATAGAAATAACACCGTTGGCACCCCTGGCTCCCCATTGTGCCGACGAGGCTCCATCCTTCATCACATTAATGCTTTCAATATCATCAACATTAATCGAGAGCAGGTTCGCAAAACTTTCGTTGTTGGCATTTACAAAATCGAACTGGTCCGAACTGGGTGCATCAAATATCAGGTCGTTCACCACAATCAAAGGAGTAACATTGGCATTGATTGAAGCAGTACCCCTGAGGCGCATGGTGGATCCCGACCCCAGGTCGCCCGAGTTTGAAATCACATCCAAACCTGCAATCTGACCTTGCAGCGCCTCGTCGATCGATGCCACGGAAAGCGACTCGAAGTCGGCCTTCAAGGTTTGCATGGCCATGGAGTTTTCACGTTCCGGGATGCTCATCGCTCCTGTGCTTACCAGTTTTTTCCCCTTGATTTCCACCACATCAATGGTCTTGCTGGCATCTTCCAACTGGATGGAAAATTTTCTTTTTGTCCCGATTGGCAGGATGGTGCTTTTATACCCCACATAGGTTATTTGCAACTTATTGGCGGGATTCTTGATTTTCAGGGAGAAATTACCGTTTATATCGGTCAAAGTCCCGGACACGATACGGTTTGTGGCATCCACTTCGCGGATGTTCACACCGATCAAGGTTCCATCGACTTTTGAATACACGCTACCAACAATCATTTCGCCTCCGGATTGCTGGGCATAAGCTACCTGGAAGTAAGCTGATACCGCCGCAATTAATATTACCAATGCTTTTCTCATATATTAGTTTAATCTATTATTCACCTTCTGATTTTCCTCTTCACAAGAGACGGCTTGTTCATTTTCAACAGTTCAAATTCACCATCGAAATACATACATTTGTCTACCTGATGGATAACTACGTACGAGGAAGTTTCAATGGTAGTGGCTTTGGTCACATCCGCAGTATTGAATTTGAAGTCGCGGGCCATGATATTGTAATTTCCACTCGATTTGTCGACTGTCACCACATCGCCATTCCCGGTTGTAATGCTCAAGTTGTTGTTTCCTCCAACCACTTTCAGTTTATAGAAAGTATCCGTGTTCAGGTTCAAAGTGGCAGTTTGGAAAGCTCCGGAAACTGCGGGACGGTCAACGTAAATCGCATTATCCTGGAAGTGGTAGCGTAAGAAACGTATAATCTGGTTGGCTTTTTTGTCGCGTGCTTCCTGGTCAGTTTCAGCTGCCACATCATCCCAAGTGGGCAAGCCGTTGCTGATTGCCTCCCTCACCTTATCGTTTGTCGGGACATACAAGGTGTAATGGTACGTGTTGAGGAAACGAACATCATAATCCAAACCACCCGCGGCGAAAATGCTGTATTTGGTTGCCCTTACATTGTCGCCAGTCCACAAGTCATCGGCTCCTTGCAAAAGCTTGAAGAATTCGGCAAATTCAGGATATTTGGCGGCATCCGACAAAATCGAGAAAACCGAGCGGGTTGGAGTTTGAAGGGGCTGGTCGATAACATAACTTTTCCCGTTCCCCCGTTGGTTGGTTTCCTTGCTCTGGTCGTAGATCTTCGACACCTGGATTGTTACATCGCGTTCAATGTCGCCGCCACCTGCAACAACGGGCAAACCGTCCCCGGTAATCCGGATTGTTCCTCCCCCTTTGGTTCGATAATATTCCTTCCCGCTTTCAATTTTACCAACAATAATGTGGTAATCAAGCACATCTTCCAAATGCTTACCCAAGGCTATCGCATTTGTTGTCACTGAAACAGCTTTGCCAATACATTCAGGATAAGGTTTTGTTGCATCGTAAGGATGTATGGTAGCATATACGTTTATACCATCAAAATGGAACTTCCAGGCCTGGGGCATAGCGCTTTTCAACGAAGTAGGCACAATATACGTGAACCCATCGGTGGGAATAAAGAAACTATATGTATTGACCATCGAAAGAAGGTATGGCGAAAAATTCTGCTTTTCGATTGCCCATTTGATAACCTGCATGTTCTCATTAATGCTGGCAGGCAACATAACCGATGAATACAAGGCCGGTGGATAAACAGTATTGGTCACATACACAACGCCGTTGTTGGCCAGATATACTTTCTGTATCTGCGAAGTATTAATCCCCATTTTTTCCTGCGCATCATCCACCACTGTCGGAAACAAGGACGGAGTAGCTGCCAGGAAACTGGGCTTCATGTGGTTCGAAACAAGAGCATTCAACACCTTGTTGGGTATACTATCCACGTATTTATACATGTCAATCAGCGGTTTACCAGCACCTTTAAAATACGTATCAAGAGCATCGTCGGTTGGTGCGAAGATAACCCCCATGTCTGTTTGGAAATTGTCGTTAGCCTTATATTGGTTGTAACCGGGATCATACAAAAGAAGGTCTGGAATCAATTTATTTCCCGACGGATCTTTGCACCCGACTATGACTCCATCACTTCTAGTGACAGGCACTGCCGTGATACCTTTTTTCGAGAAATAGCCCTTTACAAAAACAGAGTCGGCCCCCCCCAAACGCCGGAATTGTTCGGTCAAGTCCGATGAATAATACGGGGCAGCATAGCGTTCAACAAACGAACTGAAAACCTTGGCTTCTGGTATTGTCCGCAAAACATCGGCCATGTTCGATGGCGGAACCAGCACATCTTCCAGGATATGTATATATCCATTCTGGCATGTAATATCGGCACGTTTCACCTTGTCGTTAAAGATATACGCATCTCCCTTTTCATAGGCCCTCCCATTGAAAAGAATTGAAAAATCGCTACTTGTGATATTGTGGGCAGCCATTTGTGCTTCCAGGAAATGGAGCATGGGGGCAGGGGTTGCGTCCTTGGCTAACCGCACACCACTTGTCCTGAAACGGTCCCAGTAACTATTTGCAGGCAAATCGCTTCCCTTTTCCAAAGGAATGGTATCGGACACCGACAAAGCCGTGACCCTGCGCAAGGCCTGCCCTTTCACCGGTCCTTCGATCGTGGAAAGATTTTCAACCAGCAAGGCGTTGTTTATCATCGAAGAATTCAGGATTAGTTTCTTTTGCGCCAGCGTCAACTCCTCATACGACTTCACATTCCATGGATTGCTTTTGTAGAAGCGTTCGAACGCTTCATCCGATGCCACGAACACGGTTTTACTCCCGGTTTTGCGTAAAACCTCGGTATAACCTACATCATCGATTAATTTCGTATAGGTGTTGAACGTGTATTTCACTCCATCGTAGGTATAACCTGCCTGGAGCTGTTCGTAAATGCTGGAACCCAACCAGTCGGGGATATTGTTCTCGAAGAAATCCGAATCAGACTTACATGAGTAATTCACCACCGATAAGGCGGCTACAGAAACAACCATCAAAAACCGATGAATTTTAAAGGAAGAGAAAGATTTTTTCATTTCACAAACTTTTTAAACATTGTGGCATTAGATTTATTTGAATGCAAATACCAAAATTTATCCTGCAAATTTATGTCACATGCGGTATTTTCTATCAGAATTGCACGAATAAGTAGTTCCATATTATAATTTGAAATATAATTCAGATGCATTCCCTTAAAAAAGCCCTTACTTGCTGCCTGCTTTTAAACAAATGACTTTCAGCGGTCCGGTACGAAATGGAAAGCTTCTGCGCTATCGCGGGCAGGGAATAATCTTCAAAACTGGCCAGGACATACACTTCCTTCCGTTTTTCCGGCAACCTCGACACTCTTTTCAATTCCATCTCGCTGATTTCGGAACAATACAAGTGACTTTCTACATTATTATAATGCAATTCGTCAACAGGCATCACCTCCACGCCATGCATCATTTTATTGTGGTAAAAACTCCGTGTATGGCTTACGATCTGGTTGTTGGCAATAGTATAAATCAAAGCTTTTACGGTCTGGGGAAGTATCAGTTGGTCGTATTCGAGAAGACGCAAGAAAACATCCTGGCAAATATCCTGGGCAAGGTCAATGTTCCTGACACGGTAATCTATATACCTGACCAAACGGGGTTGATGAAGCAAATAGGCCTTTGTAATTTCATTTACGTTTTTATTATTCATCTCTGAGAAGGAAAATGTGATAATTTAATAGTGACCGTCAGGAAACTTTCTCAACCGGGGAACAACTGTTGGGAATTTACCCGTTTGGAAAGCCATGCAATATTACAGCTTATTTATTTTTCAATCCTTACCAAAATGGCAATAATAAGTACCAGTTTATAAATTGAAACAACAATCATATCCCGGGCATACAGGCCAGCGGTTTTCCAAGGGCAAGATTTCACACGCAAGAATAGGGGGGACTGTTTTTTCGATGGAATGATAAAAGACATGGAGAAGTGGCAGGTAGGCGGGAATCCTCACCCGGCTTTGGCATTCCGGCCGCGGCGGACACGGCTTAGCCTTCTTGAGAATTGCGTATCCTGGGGGGGGAAGCCAAGGCCGGATCAAATATCCAATTCTTGCACGCCAAACACTAGCGTTGAATGCTGACTGGAGGATGCGACCGTCTTTTACAACACACATTCCCAGCTTCAATTGACCCGGGGAGCCAAAAAAAAAAAGAATTCGGATCAAGGCGGTTGGGGCAGGAACACAAACGCCCGGCTGTCATTTCCTGACATCCGGGCGCTTTTCATTTTGTTGTCTTACTAGGATTCGAACCTAGACAGGCAGATCCAGAAACTGCAGTGCTACCATTACACCATAAGACAATGGTCATTACGCTCACAAAATTACGAACATTTATTTTGAGAAGCAGGTTAAGCTCAAAAACGGCTGAATCCGTTGCCGAACTTCAACCGTTGTAAATTTATGTTGTCTCACCAGGATTCGAACCTAGACAGACAGTACCAAAAACTGTAGTGCTACCATTACACCATGAGACAATCGAAATGCTTTCTGGAAAGCGAGTGCAAAGATACGATTGTTTTTCTTTATTCCAAAATGTTTTGCAGAATTTATTCCACTTTTAGCCCCTATTTATTCGGCAACCAATAGGAAATAATTCTTTTTGCCTCTTTGCACCAGCAGGTATTTGCCGTTCAGGAGTTTGTCGGCACCAAGCACTTCATCCTGGTTTTCGAGTTTTTCCTTGTTTATGCCAACACCGCCCGATTGCACCATCTTGCGCATTTCTCCCTTCGAAGGGAATACCGCTGCATGTTCGGTAAGCAAATCGATAGCTTTCACTCCATTTCCGAACAGGGTTTTGGCAATGGCAAACTGTGGCACACCATCGAACACATCGAGCAAGGTGCTTTCGTCGAGCTTTTTCAGGGCATCGGAAGTGGCATTCCCAAAAAGAATGGCAGACGCTTCCACGGCGGCATTGTAGTCTCCCTCGGAATGGACCATAATGGTAACTTCCTTAGCCAAACGTTTTTGGAGGGCGCGCAAATGAGGTGCTTCGGCATGTTCGGCAACCAACGCCTCGATTTCTTCTTTTGGAAGGAAAGTGAAGATGCGGATGAATTTTTCGGCATCGGCATCGGCGGTGTTCAACCAGAACTGGTAGAAGGCATAAGGGGATGTTTTAGTCCGGTCGAGCCACACGTTGCCACTTTCGGTTTTCCCAAATTTTCCCCCATCGGCTTTGGTAATCAGGTTGATGGTTAACGCAAAAGCTTCGCCGTTCGTTTTCCGACGGATCAGCTCGGTGCCAGTGGTTATGTTCCCCCACTGGTCGGATCCACCCATTTGCAACTTGCAGTTCATGTTTTCGTACAGCCAGTAAAAGTCATACCCTTGCACCAGCTGGTAGGTAAATTCGGTAAACGACATGCCGTCGCGGGTTTCCCCTGTGAGGCGTTTTTTTACCGAATCCTTGGCCATCATGTAGTTGACGGTGATATGCTTGCCTATATCGCGGATAAACGACAGGAAAGTTTGTTCCTTCATCCAATCGTAGTTGTTCACCATTTCGGCCTTGTTGGGCTGGTCGGTATCGAAGTCGAGGAAACGTTCGAGCTGTCCCTTGATGCCATTAAGGTTTTTCTGCAAAGTTTCTTCGTTAAGCAGGTTGCGTTCCTGCGATTTCCCCGAAGGATCGCCAATCATGCCGGTAGCACCTCCCACCAATGCAAGCGGTTTATGACCGGCCATTTGGAAGCGCTTCAGGAGCAGGATGGGCGCCAGGCTACCTATATGGAGCGAATCGGCCGTGGGATCGAAACCTATATAAGCGGTAGTAAGTTCTTTGGCAAGCTGCTCTTCAGTCCCGGGCATAATGGTGTGCACCATGCCACGCCACTGCAAATCTTCGATAAAATTCATGTTGTACCTTTGTATTCGTATTACACTTTTTTTTGAAGGCGCAAAGATACAATATTTTCGTATTCTTTGGAAACAAGCAAAGAGTAAACCTACAACACGAAACAAACAAGCAAGCAGCCAGCACCTCCAATCCCTGGAAGCCTAGGGCATGGGCGCACCTTGCTCCACCCAAATAAGCTTGCCTACTTCAAAACCCAGGTTCCGGGCAATGTCCAGGTAATTTTGCCGGATATCTTCGGGGATTGTTTTTTCGCGCGAAAGAATCCACAAATAGTCGGTACTGCCTCCGGTCACCAAGGCGTATTTATAATCCTTGTCGATTGCAAGCACATTGTAACCGGAATAAAAAGGCCCGAAGAAAGAAACCTTGAGGCGCGCCTCAGTTTTATCACCGGCAAATTTAGCCACGCCAACGGCTTTTTTCCATTCTTTCTTCACATAGTCGTAGCCTTGGTTTTCGACGCGTATCGTCCCATTCTCATTCAGGCTGTAGGTTGCCGTGGTATGGTCCATGTTTCGTTCGAAACGAAAATCGAAACGCGCAATTTCATACCATTTCCCCAAATACCGCGTAGCATCAAAAGGTTTTACGGCCGTGGCATCCTTGGGTATCCCGGCACAAGAAGCAAACGAACACGCACAGGCAAACACGAGAAAATGTCTAATTTTTGACTTCATAACATGTTGGTTTTAGTTATTAATTCTATATTTTCCCGGCGACAACAGGCATCCCGAATCCGGTTGAGACTCCCTATCCAGAAATGGCTGCCGAATTATCATCCCCCACAAAAATAAATATAAAAGCGGTATTTTCGCCATTTATAAAAACCGGCAGCATTTATTTACAAGATTTAACCACAAGTGGGCTGTCAATTTACTATCCGTTAACTTACAAAACATTCATTTTAATGCTTTTATTTCTTACTTTTGTTTCCACGAACAAAGGCAAGAAGCACGACGAAGAAGTAAAGAATTGTTTTTTGTTTTAAAAATTCCGGCGAGGCCACCTTTAAACAATCCGATGGGAAGATTACACATGCAACATATAAAATTTTTAGCCGTTTTCTTGTTTTCAATTGCCATGTCCGACCATGCGGGCAATATGGCTACCGTAGCCGCTACCAGGAAAACCGAGCATACAGAAACCAAGAACACGCATACACCAGCTACGGCAATCGAAGCAAAGTCGTTGAGCCCCGCTGCTTTCGGGCGTATCGATTCCATTGTCAACACCAGTATCCGCCAACGGGTTTTTCCGGGCTGCCAGGTTCTGGTACTGAAAAACGGCCAGCCTGTTTACGACAAATGCTTTGGGAACTTCACGTACGAAGGCGGACAAAAAGTGCAGCCCGGGACCATGTACGACCTGGCTTCCTTGTCGAAGACCACCGGCACGTTACTGGCCGTCATGAAGTTGTACGACATGGGCAAACTGAGGGTTGAAGACAAGGCCTCGCATTACCTCACATTCCTGCGGGGAACCGACAAAGAAAACATTAGCATCCGCGAATTGCTGGTACACGAATCGGGCCTGCCTGCCGGGCTACCATTCCACCAGCTGACCATTGAAAAAAAAGGAAATCCGGCCTGCATGGAACCAACAAGGTTGCCTGTCCCGGGTTTAAATACGGACAACCGGGTTTCGGGTCCATCGCTCCGTTACAAAACCGATTTCGCCTCGAAAATCCCCTTTCCGGACTTCAACCTGCAAGTTTCCGACAGTTTTTACCTGAACAGGAAATTCCACGATGAAGCCATGCGGATGATTGCCCGCACCCGCCTGCACAGCAAAACTTACGAATACAGTTGTGTTAATTTCATCATCCTGAAAGAAATTGCCGAAACTATCAGCGGCATGCGGCTGGATGAATTCCTCGACAGCCTGTTTTATGCACCCATGAAA
>DATGXD010000317.1:0-21557 GCA_035299105.1 Paludibacter sp.
TCGGTCAATTCGTCGATTTGTTTTTGCATCTCGTCGAGTTGTGTTTTTTCTTCGGCCGGAATTTCTTCATCCTTTTTACCCTTGTGGCTGTCTTTCAGCTTGTCGCGCTTGCCCTTCACAACCGACAGTTCGGTTGCAATCGGCGCAATACCTTCGTTGCAGGCAGCTTCTTCGTCTTTCAACAGTTTTTCAATCACCGGATGGGCCGTGTTTACAACCAGGTTGTAGCTGTCGGGCATTTCGCCGTAGAAGCTCATCATGCCGCCCTGCAATGCCGACATGTCTTTCATGCGGCGCATGAATTCGTTTTGTGTGATGAAAACCGGGTTGGCCGAGGCTGACAGTTGCTCGAAAGTAACGATGAAGTTCGATTTCGGCATAGCCGGAATCTGCGACTCGAATACGGTTACCAAGGCATCGCGCTGCTCGTCCGAAAGCGAAACTTTGGCTACATCTTCTTTTTCTATAATCTTGTCGATTACATCGCTGTCCACGCGCACAAAGCGGGTTTTTTCGAACTTCTGTTCCAGTTGGCTAACCACATGGACGTCCAGTTGCCCGTCCATTATCAATACGTCATAACCTTTCTCCTTGGCATGCTGGATGTAGCTGTATTGCTCGTCGGTGTTGTTGGCATACAGGTAAATCAGGTCGCCGTTCTTGTCTTTCTGGGTTTCGCCCACCAGCGTTTTGTATTCTTCGAAAGTGAAATATTTCCCATCCACGTTTTTCAGGAGGGCAAATTTTTCGCCGCGTTCGTAGAATTTTTCATCGCTGAGCATGCCGTATTGGATAAACAGTTTCAGGTTGTCCCATTTTTCCTCGAACTGCTGGCGGTCGGCTTTGAATATGTCATTCAACCGGTCGGCCACCTTTTTGGTGATGTGGCTCGAAATCTTCTTCACGTTGCCATCGCTTTGCAAGTAGCTGCGCGACACGTTCAGCGGGATATCCGGCGAGTCGATAACACCATGCAGCAATGTAAGGTATTCCGGCACAATGTTTTCCACATGGTCGGTAACGTATACCTGGTTGCAGTACAGCTGGATTTTATTCCGTTGCAGGTCAATATTGTTCTTGATTTTCGGGAAATAGAGGATACCGGTCAGGTTGAACGGATAATCCACATTCAGGTGGATATGGAACATGGGGTCTTCGGCCATCGGGTTCAACTCGCGGTAGAAAGCCTGGTAGTCTTCGTCCTTCAGGTCGGCAGGTTTGCGGGTCCATGCGGGGTTGGTGTTGTTTATGATATTGTCATCACCGGTTTCCACCTGCTTGCCGTCTTTCCATTCTTTTTTCTTGCCAAAGGCGATTTCAATCGGGAGGAACTTGCAGTACTTTGTCAGGAGTTCCTGTATTTTCGATTCTTCGAGGAAGTCCTTGTTCTCATCATCGATATGGAGGACAATGTCGGTTCCGCGGTCCGATTTAATGGTGTCTTCGAGCGTGTATTCCGGATCGCCCTTGCACGACCAGTGCTGGGCCGAAGCTTCCTTGTGCGACTGGGTGAAAATTTCCACTTTTTTGGAAACCATGAACGAAGAGTAGAAGCCAAGCCCGAAATGCCCGATAATGGCTTGTGCATCGTTTTTGTATTTTTCAAGGAATTCTTCGGCTCCCGAAAAGGCAATCTGGTTGATGTATTTCTCGATTTCGTCGGAAGTCATCCCGATACCGCGGTCGGAGATAGTCAGCGTGCCTTTCTTTTTGTCGATGCTTACACGGACGGTCAGGTCGCCAAGCTCACCTTTGAATTCGCCCACCGAGGCCAGTGTTTTCAGTTTCTGGGTGGCGTCTACTGCATTCGACACCAGTTCGCGGAGGAAAATTTCATGATCGCTGTACAAAAATTTCTTGATAACGGGGAAAATGTTCGCGCTCGTAACCCCAATGTTTCCTTTTGCCATTGTTAGTTCTATGTTTATTAGTTAAATAATAATGGATTTCAATTTTCGGAAACCGTGCTGGTCAAAAAAAATGCCAGCAGCTGTTTTGGTGACAGAATGACATGAAACGTGTGCAAGCAGGTTTGCTCGTGTCAGGATTTGCCGGAAACACATTTTCGTAATACCTTTTGCAGGTCGTTTATTTCCTCCAGCGTTTTGTTAGGTCTTCGAAGAAGTCAATTCGCCTGTCCCTGAAAAATGGCCACATGCGCCGTACGGTTTCCGAACGTGCAAGGTCAATTTCGAGTATAAGGTTTTCTTCGTTTCCGTTCGAAGCTTGTGCGATGATTTCTCCTTGCGGGCCAGCCACAAAGCTGTTTCCCCAGAACTGTATGCCGTTGGTAGCTCCGGATGGGTCTGGTTCATAACCGGTTCGGTTGCACGAAATTACATGCAGGCCGTTAGCCACCGCATGACCGCGCTGGACGGTAACCCAGGCATTGGTTTGACGCTGCTTTTCTTCGTCGGTATCGGTGCTTTCCCAGCCAATGGCCGTTGGGTAAATCAGCATTTCGGCGCCGGCCATGGCCATCAGGCGGGCTGCTTCGGGGTACCATTGGTCCCAGCAAACCAGCACACCCAGTTTCCCCGCCGAAGTTTGTATGGGTTCAAAGCCCAGGTCGCCGGGTGTGAAATAGAATTTTTCGTAATAAGCCGGGTCGTCGGGGATATGCATTTTGCGGTATTTGCCGGCAATGCTCCCATCGGTTTCAATCACCACGGCAGTGTTGTGGTAGAGGCCGGCAGCCCGTTTCTCGAACAGCGAAAGCACTATGACCACACCGAGTTCCCGGGCCAGTTTCCCAAACGAATCGGTGGAAGGCCCAGGAATGGTTTCGGCCTGTTCAAAAACCGAAGGATCTTCGGTCTGGCAAAAATACAGGCCGTTGTGCAGTTCCTGCAACACAATGAGTTCGGCACCCTGCGCTGCACAGGCACGCATGTTTTTCTCCAGTTTGGCCGCGTTTATAGTGCGGTCGGCTGTGTTCGATTGTTGGATTAATGCTATTTTCATGGATTAGTTCTTTTGCACGTGGTTTTACCTACTGCTTGCCGCTGGATATTGCATCGTCACGCAATGCAACGAACCATGTTGTTTTATCAGCGCCATGCAGTCTATCCCAATGATTTCCCTGTCGGGAAAGGCTTTTCTCAATTGCTGTTTGGCTGTTTCGTCCTTGGGCGAGTTGTAGGTCGGCACCAGGACCGCGCCGTTTATAATCAGGAAGTTGGCGTAAGTGGCTGGCAAACGTTCCCCGTCTTCGTCGCAAACTGCATCGGCCATCGGCAATGCGATAAGCCGGTAATAACCACCTTCGGAAGTACGGAAGCTGCGGAGTTCTTTTTTCATTCTCCTCAATTCGTCGAAATGTTCATCTTCCGGGTCATCGCAAAAAACATAAGCTATCGTGCTTTTGTCCGTAAACCGTGCCAAAGTATCGATATGGCTGTCGGTGTCATCGCCCGCTAGATACCCGTGGTTGAGCCACAACACTTGTTTCAGCCCGAAGTATTCCTTCAGTTTCGTCTCCATGTCGTCTTCCGATAGGTGGTTGCGGTTGTCCGACAGCAGGCATTCGGCAGTGGTCAGGACAGTTCCCAGCCCGTCGGACTCGATACTTCCGCCTTCCAGGATGAAGTTATAGCAGTTGCGGTGGGCTCTTTCATCAAAAATTCCGGCCATGTACAACCGGCGGGTAATCAGGTTGTCGAGGTTTGCCGCAAACTTCATTCCCCAGCCGTTGAATGTGAAATCATAAATTACCGGCTCTCCGTCTTCCAGCACCGTTATTCCGCCGTGGTCACGCGCCCAGGTGTCGTTTGTGGGCATTTCGGCAAAGGTGATTTTTTCCAGTTCTTCCTCGCTGAAAAATGCTTCAACCTCATCGCTGTCCACACATACAATCAGCAAGTTTTCAAACCGGAGAATCGTCTTGGCAATGTTCACAAAGCACTCGGTCACTTCATCGAGCATGTATGCCCAGTCGGTGCCGGCATGAGGCCAGGTAAGTTGTACAAATTCCTGTTCAGCCCATTCGGCCGGTAATATCTTTTCCATAAACCGCTAATATCCTTTTTGAATCTATGCCACAAAAGTACAAAAAAATAGCAGTTCTCTCAATAATCAAAGCTTTTGAGTAATTTTGCAGGCTCAAAATCAATTTTAATTCCCCCTTAGGGGATAGGGGTTTATGAAGGATACAATAATATTATATTCGGGTGGAATGGACAGTTCGGTGGCCTTGTACCAGTATGCTGAAAGGATCCGCTTGGCGGTTTCGTTCAATTACGGTTCGAAGCACAACGCCCGGGAAATTGAATATGCGGCTGAAAATTGCAAGGCACTGGGAATCGAACATCGGGTTATTGAAATGGACTTGAACAAGATGGGCTTCGTGTCCGACTTGTTGCAGTCGGGTGGCGCGATCCCTGACGGGCATTACGAAGATGAGTCGATGAAAAAGACCGTTGTCCCGTTCCGCAACGGCATTATGCTCAGCATTGCAGCCGGGTTGGCCGAAAGCATGGATTGCAAATACGTCCTGATTTCGAACCATGCCGGCGACCATGCCATTTATCCCGATTGCCGGGAGAATTTTATTCAAGCAATGAATGAGGCGATCAACCTCGGGACTTACACCAATTCCGAAATCTTGGCCCCGTTCACCAACCTTAGCAAACGCGAAATTGCCTTTATCGGCAAGGAAATAAACGTTCCATTCGAAAATACATATTCCTGCTACAATGGAGGGGAGGTGCATTGCGGGACTTGCGGAACCTGCACCGAGCGGAAAGAGGCGTTGGACGGTTTTGACCCGACCAGGTATCTGCGATAAATGGAATTAGACCTTGCCCGCTTCTTCCTGTTGCGGCCATGTTCTGTAAGTGTATGCTGAATATCGCTGAATTGAATGCCGGTCTCAATAGGTTTTTTTAAGAAATAGTTTTGGGATGCCAAACCTGCAAAAGGATTATTGACAACAGACCGCCACCTAAGGGGTTTCCATTTTTTTTTATAATCCCGGAAAAACAACTATTTTTGTAGCCAAATTAAAAAACATAACTCTCAATAATTCAACAAAAATGGGAAAAGTATTGATTATCGGTGCCGGAGGTGTTGGGACCGTTGTGGTTCACAAAGTGGCACAGAATCCGGATGTTTTTACTGAAATCATGTTGGCCAGCCGCACCAAATCGAAATGCGACACAATTGCCGCCGACGTAAAAGCGCGTTACGGTGTGGAGGTTAAAACGGCACAGGTGGATGCCGATGTTGTACCTGAACTGGCGGCTCTTTTCAACGATTATAAACCCGAACTAGTTGTCAATGTGGCGCTTCCGTACCAGGACCTGACCATTATGGATGCATGCCTCGAAGCCGGTGTCAACTACCTCGATACCGCCAATTACGAACCGAAGGATGAAGCACACTTCGAATACAGCTGGCAATGGGCTTACAAGGAAAAATTTGAGAAAGCCGGCCTCACCGCCATTCTGGGCTGCGGTTTCGACCCGGGTGTGACCAGCATTTACACGGCTTATGCGGCCAAGCATCATTTCGACGAGATTCAATACCTGGACATTGTGGACTGCAATGCGGGCGACCACGGAAAAGCATTTGCCACCAACTTCAACCCGGAAATCAATATCCGCGAGGTTTCGCAACGAGGGAAATACTGGGAAAACGGCCAATGGGTCGAAACCGAACCGCACGAAATACACAAGCCGCTGAACTATCCTGAAATCGGTCCGAAAGAATCGTATGTCATTTACCACGAGGAACTTGAATCGCTGGTGAAAAACTTCCCAACTATCAAACGCGCCCGTTTCTGGATGACTTTCGGCCAGGAATACCTCACCCATTTACGGGTGATTCAAAACATTGGTATGGCACGCATCGACGAAGTGGAATACAACGGCGTGAAAATCGTTCCCATCCAGTTCCTCAAGGCTGTGTTGCCCAACCCGGGTGACCTGGGCGAAAACTATACCGGCTGGACTTCCATCGGTTGCCGCATCAAGGGACTGAAAGATGGCAAGGAAAAAACCTATTACGTGTACAACAATTGCAGCCACGAAGCGGCTTACAAGGAAACCGGAACCCAGGGAGTGAGCTACACCACCGGCGTGCCGGCCATGATTGGCGCCATGATGTTCATGAAAGGCCTCTGGAAAAAACCGGGTGTGTACAATGTGGAAGAATTCAACCCCGATCCATTCATGGAACAATTGAACATTCATGGTTTACCTTGGGTAGAGCTGCATGATGTAGATCTTGAATTATAATAGTCCAGACTATGATTTTTGTGATTAAATTGATTATTGTGATTTGATATAAAAATCTTAAAACTTGTAACTTGTAACTTGTAACTTGTAACTAATTACTTGTAACTACTTATTATTAAAATGATTGTTGTATTTTTGTATACGACAATCATTTTTTCATTTAAGTAAGTGGTTATAATTAATGATATGTTTTTTTTTGCCAATAATCAGGTAGACAGACTTGTAACTCGTAACTAATTACTTGTAACTACTTAATACTTTTGAATCCCTGATATGATAGATGAAAAATACAAGTACTCGGCTCTGACCGAAAAGATTATCGGTTGTGCTATGGAAGTGCACCGGAATCTTGGAAACGGTTTCCAGGAAGTCATCTATCAGCGTGCGTTGGAAATGGAAATGACCTTACAGGGATTGAATTTCAGCCGCGAACATGAAATGCCTATTTTCTATAAAGGCAAACATATTGGTACAAGGCGTGTTGATTTTTTGGTGGAAGAATTTGTTTCAGTCGAATTAAAAGCTGTTGTTCACTTGGAGGATGTTCATTTTGCCCAGGCAATCAATTACCTGGAAGCCTATAGCCTGGAAGTCGGATTGTTGGTTAACTTTGGAACCCGAAGTTTGGAATTTAAACGACTTGCAAATAAAAATTTTAAGCAATTAAATAATCAGGGTAATCCCATAATCAAATAAAATCATAGTGCAGACGAGTTTTATCCCTTCCCCTTGCTACGTCCTCGACGAAGCCTTATTCCGCAAAAACCTGGAGCTCATCAAATCGGTAAAAGACCGTGCCGGCGTGGAAATTATCCTGGCTTTCAAGGCTTTTGCCATGTGGAGCGTTTTCCCCATAGTGCGCGAATATATCCCGTATTCCACCGCCAGTTCGCTGGCCGAGGCACGGCTGGCTTTCGAGGAAATGGGAAGCAAGGCTCACACCTACGGCCCGGCGTACACTGACCGCGAATTCCCGGAAATCATGCGGTGTAGCAGCCACATTACGTTTAATTCACTGAATCAGTTCAATCATTTTTTTCCTCAGGCTCAGCAGGCGGGAATTTCCTGCGGATTACGCATTAACCCTGAATTCTCTGATGTAGGTACCGACCTCTACAATCCCTGTGCCCCCGGCTCAAGGTTGGGCGTGGTTGCTGGTTTGCTTGGCGACAAACTGCCCGAAGGCATTGAAGGATTGCATTTCCACACGCTTTGCGAATCCTCATCGTACGACCTGGAAAAAACGCTGGCAGTGGTGGAAGAGAAATTCGGTAAATACTTCGGCCAGATCAAATGGCTCAACATGGGTGGCGGCCACCTGATGACACGCGAAGGCTATGATGTGGAGCATTTAATCCGCTTGCTGGAAGACTTCAATGCTAAATACCCCCACTTGCAATTGATTCTGGAACCCGGAAGCGCTTTTGCCTGGCGTACAGGGGTGCTGGTTTCCTCAGTTATTGATATTGTCGAAAATCATGGAATTAAAACGGCCGTGCTTGATGTTTCGTTCTCGTGCCATATGCCCGATTGCCTCGAAATGCCTTACAAACCGGCCATTGTCGGCGCAACCGATGCCGCCGAGGGCAAACCGACCTACAGGCTGGGCGGAAACAGTTGCCTGGCTGGCGATTTTATGGGCGATTGGTCGTTCGACCGCGAACTTAGAATCGGCGACCGCGTTGTTTTCGAAGACATGATTCATTACACCATGGTGAAAACAACCATGTTCAACGGTGTTACTCATCCTTCCATCGGCATTTGGACCAAAGGAGGTGAATTTAAACTTATCCGGGAATTCGGATACGAAGATTACAAAAACAGGATGAGTTAACCCCCTGGTTTTTAAAAGACAAATAAATATGGAGCTGAGATTGCGTATAGACTGGAGCGAACTGGATGCATTGGGGCACGTGAATAATCTCCAGATTATGAAGTACGTACAGTCGGCCCGTGTCAATTACCTGGATAAGGTGGATCTGCTGGAAATGCATGCCGATGGGAAAATCGGCGTTATCCTGGCTTCTATACATACACAATTCCTGAAACCTTTGTTTTTCCCTGGGGATGTGGCTGTTTTTTCGAGGATTGAATATGTCAAGACATCGAGTTTCAAGCTTTTGCACGAGATTTACAATGACAAGAACGAGCTGGTTGCAGAAGCCACCGACATCTTGGTCATGTACGACTACCACAAAGGGCATAAAGTCCCCGTGCCGGATGTGTTGAGGAAAAAATTCGAGGAGCTGGAAAAAAGAATCCTGAATTTGTAGGCTTTATCGAAAGATAATTCTTTGTACATTTGCATGGTCTCTGAAACATTATTGTTTATCCTTTAAATTTATTCAAAGATGGAAAGATGTGAATATCTTGCAACAACATTCTGGTGGTTGATTCCTCTCGTTGTTGCGTTGGCTTTGTGGGACATCGTGTGGAAAGTAATCGGGATGTGGAGGGCTGCCCGCAACAACGAACTCGCCTGGTTTATTTGTATTGCCGTTTTCAATACCATGGGCATTCTGCCGATTATCTATCTGCTGCTGAATAGAAGGAAAGCGGGGAATCCCTGAAAATTCCCGGCGGATGTCATCTGTCTTGTTTTTGGAGGAAGCCTGGTTTCGCTCGGGCAACTGGTTTCAGGCCTGTCCTGGTGACCACAAACTTCGGGAGGGAAATATCCTGGCTTTGTGTTCGGTTTGCGTGTTTTAATAGATGATATGCAGTTTCATGTTTTCGTTTTCGGCAATTTGCCCATTGTCGACCATAAACCGGATAACCTGCAAAACTTGTGGCTCCTTATAAGGAATTGATTTTACTATCTTGTTGATTGTCAATGGTTCTTCTGCCAGGATTTGCCGGATGCACATGAGCATTTTTTCAAAATCTTCAGCCGAAACTTGTTTCTCCTTGTTTTTCAGGCAAATGTCGCAAACACCACAAGGCTTCGAATTTTTTTCACCGAAGTAGCTTAGCAACATTTGGCTGCGGCACACATTTTCCTCCTTGGCGTAATCGAGCATATTTTTCACGCGCGCAATGTACCGTTCGCGGCGGTCATCGTAGGCTTCTTTATTTAAAACAACCCGTTCGATGGCTTCACGTTCGTGTGTGAAAGTCAGGTAGGGCGTTTTCTTCCGCGGAACGTAGGATATGATTCTTGCCTTTGACAAGCCCACCAATTGTTCATATACCTGGTGTTGTGTCCATTGCAGGCGCTTGGCAAGCGTGTCTTCGCTTATGGCTGCCGGGTCGGTGAACAAGCCGGTGTAGGAACGGAGCAGGATGTGGATAAGTTGGTCTTGTTCGGGCGTGAGTTTCGCTTTGTACAAATCCTCTTTCCCGGCTATAAACAACACACGCGATGTGCTGTCTTGTTCATCGGTCAATTCCAAGTAACCTGCTTGCTGCATGATTTTCAGGCTGTTGTATGCAATTAAAATGGGCAGTTTGAATTTCGAGCAGAAATCGGCGATATCAAACGCAAAGACCTTGTCCAGCCCCGAACCAACGCCGGCCTGAAAATAATTTCCCACTGCATCGTACACTTTCAGCACCGTTTCCTTCCCCGGGAAGGTGTCCGAAACGCGTTTGCGCATTTTTACCGCATCGCCATTGTTGTAAAGCAAGGCTGCATATGCTTTTTTCTCATCGCGTCCGGCACGCCCGGCTTCCTGGAAATAAGCTTCGAGCGAATCGGGCAAATCCATATGCACCACAGTGCGCACCGTGGCTTTGTCAATTCCCATCCCGAAGGCGTTTGTCGATACGATCACCCGTGTCTCGCCCGATTTCCAGCGGCTTTGCCTGCTGTCCTTGGTGTCGTTTCTCAGTCCGGCATGGTAACTTTCGGCCGAAATACCGTTTTGAATCAGGAATTCGGCAATTTCCCTGGTTCTTTTCCGGTTCCGGACATACACCACCGACGTCCCGGGAACCTTTTCCAGTATTTTCAGCAGGTAATCTTCCTTGTTTTCCACTGTGCGTACCACGTATGCCAGGTTGGATCGATGAAAGCTTTTGCGGAACACATTGGGTTGTCGGAAATGCAATTGTTTCTGTATGTCGCCTACCACTTCGGGTGTGGCGGTGGCGGTAAGCGCCAACACGGGTACATCGGGTAGCAGCTCGCGGATGTCTGCAATGCGGAGGTAGGACGGGCGGAAATCGTAACCCCATTGCGAAATGCAATGCGATTCGTCCACGGCAATCATGCACACGTTGGCCTGAACGATTTTCTCCATGAAAATGGGCGTGGCCAGGCGTTCGGGCGAAACGTAAAGGAATTTGTAGGCTTCGAAAACCGCATTGTCGAGTGTAAGAAGGATTTCGTCGCGCGACATTCCCGAATAAATGGCAGCGGCAGTTATTCCCTTGTTTTTCAAGTTTTCCACCTGGTCTTTCATTAATGCAATCAGTGGAGTTACCACAATGCAGATTCCTTTCATGGCCATGGCTGGTACCTGGAAAGTCAGCGATTTCCCGCCCCCGGTAGGCATAAGCCCCAGCGTGTCTTTGCCTGAGGCAATGCTTTGGATAATGTCACCCTGCAACGGCCTGAACTGGTCGTAACCCCAGTACCGTTTGAGAATTTCGATGAATTTTTCCATGCAGGGAATCAATGAAGCTTTTTTTGATTTTTGAAAAACAAATGTACAAATAAGTTTCCTTAAAAAACCGCGGGAATACGTGTTAAAACGTATTCCCGTCAAGCATCTGTCCTGGAATTTCCCGCAAGAAACCAATTCCCTTTCACCGCTTGGGATTACTCATTCCGCTGTTTCCATCACAATCACCCCGTTTACGGCATCTTTCCCGTATTCTTTAACCAGTTTTTTAATAACTTCCTTGTTGGTGGGTTCATGTTTTTTCATGGACGACAAACCCATGTAGTTCACCCAATCGGGGTTAAAGGAAGCTGGCAAACGCACACCATCAAGCAAGATAATTGTTTTCGCATTCCGTTCCCAGCCTCTTTCGGCAGGAGTTAAATCCAACCTGAAATTGACGGGCACCACCCCAACGAAACTGACTTTTTCGCCACAGGCAGAGCCGGGCGTAAATGCTGGTAATGAGCTTATTATTCGCATGGCTTCCTTGTCCAGGAAATAATCCGCAGGCTTAATCACTTTTGCGGCAGTCACTTGTCCATTGGTGTCGACGGCAAATGCCACCAACACTTTTCCTTCGGTTTTTGTCCGTTTGGCCACAAAGGGATATTGGATGCTGTCTTTGATGTATTTGAACAGTCTTGCTTTTCCTCCTTCGAATTCGGGTGCGATAATCGATTCCTTGCAGTTGGCGCTTTTCACCGAGTCGGTCAATAAAAACCGCAAGTCGTCTTTTAGGGTTTTAATCAAGACAACCCCATCTGCCGCCTGTTTGCCGTATTTCTTAATCAAGCTGTTTTTCTCTTCTTTTGGGAAAGGTTTGGACACGGTCACCGATTCGAGTTTCGCGCTGTTCAGGATGTTGGTTTTGAAGCCTGTTGGCATGGCCACGCTGTCGATTATAACCAGCGTTTTTTCGGAAACTTCCCAGCGTTCTTCATCGGTCAGGTTTTGGAATTGTACCGGAACGACTTGGTAGACAGGTACTTTTGTGCCGTTTTGTTCGCCTGGAATCCATTTTGGCAGGCTTTCTACCAACCGGAGCGCTTCCTTGTCGAGCGATGGCGACACACCTTTCAGGATTTCGGCCTTTTCGGCCTTTCCGTTTTTCCCAACCACAAACCGAACGGTCACTTTTCCTTCCTCGTTGTTTTTCTGTGCCTCGGCGGGGTATTTGATATTACGTTTGAGATAGCTAAGTAATGCCTTGTCGCCTCCGGGAAATTCAGGCATTTTCTGAACCGCCGAATAAATTGTATCTGCCTGGACAACAGTGTTAGTGGCTCTGGAGTTTCCACATACTACAAAAAACAGGGCGGCTAATAACCAAATTTTGTTGTGGAGAAGGCTTCTTTTTTTTAAAATATTCATGTTGGGTTAAAAGAAAATGGAATATTGGGTGAATATTAAGGTATTTCCCAGCAAATATACAATTATTATTAACGCTAAAGCAGGATGTGCCGTGTGACTAATAAAACTTTTCTAAAATTTTAAGTTTTAGAAAAGTTTTATTAGGTATTGATGTGAAATGCTATTTTTTCAATGTGATTTCGATAACTCCGTTCAAAGCATCCTGCCCATACTTTTCAACCTGCCCCTTTTGTTCTTCCTCCGAAAAAACCTTGATTACAACCATTTTTGCCATATTGCTGGGGTTGATGTTTTTGCTGATATCATAACCGGCCGGCATTTGTTTGCCATCCACCAGTACTACCGGGTTATGCCTTGCATTTCCGGAGTCCAATGTGAAACCGATTGGCAAGGTATAATGTACTGAAACTTTTTCCCCTTTTTGTTCACCGGGAGTCCATTGTGGCATCGAATTCACTACCCGCAAGGCTTCTGCATCAATTTCAGGACTTACATTCTTAATTATTTCGGCATTCTCAATTTTTCCCACACTGTTGACGACAAACTGGACAAATACTTTACCTTGTATGCCATTTTCTTGTGCCTTTATCGGGTATTTGATATTTTGACTCAAATATTTCATCAATGCATCCATGCCTCCTGGATATTCCGGCAGCTTTTCGCAAACATCATAAACCTGGTTTTTGGTTGGTGTCTGCGTGTTGGGTTCGGTAAGTTCCGGGGAAGGGGTGGTGGTTGACAGGAAATTTTTCTTTTGTAGTGCTTCTGGCTGGGTTTTAACTGCCTGGTTTGTGGTGTTTCCTGTTGTGCGCCTGGTCTTGGTTGCTCCAGTCTGGGCATTGCTTATGAATATTAAAGCCATTGCCAACGGCACGATAAGCGAGTATTTCAATAGTCCCGCTTTCGAAGTTTTTTGTTTGTTCATCATAGTGATTCTTTTTTTTAAAGGTAGTATATTGAAATTGTTTGTAAATTTAATATCAGGCTGTTGGCATGACAGCTTGAGCAAGTGGTATTGGTAAGCTTTTGAATCGACACCCGATTCGACTACCTTATTGTCGGCTATGAATTCCAGGTTTTGCCGTATCTCCTGCCGTAGCAGCCATACAAAAGGGTTTGTCCAGAAAAATACCAGCATTAATTCGGATATGATAACATCCACGGAATGAGCCTGTTTTACATGGATGGATTCGTGTGCCAGTATTTCCTTCAATTCGGTTTCGGTATGCAAGGTTGGATTGACAAAAATCCACCGGGCGAATGAGAATGGTGCGATATCTTGATGCAGTTCGATGACTTTTGTATCGAAAAGCATTCTTTCTCTTCCGCCTTTCCGCATGTTTGCAATATTGGTCAGCCGCACCAGGAAGCGAATGATAAGCGCCAGGCCAACCAATGCATATACCGCCACCAAAACAGACTCGGCATTCCACGCAAATGAAGATTTTGCCGGGGCGATGTAAATTTCCGGCAGCACGGCGGCGTTTGCAACGACAGTTGGGACTATCTCATGTTTCACAAACCAGCTGTTCAGGTTGGCCATGGGCAGGAACAATGAAAACAGGAAGCTGAATTGCAGGTATATTCGTTTCGTTTGCAGGAATGTGTCCTGTGCCAAAAGAAACTTGTAGCATGCGTAAAACAAGGATAACGCTATGTTTACAACAATAAAATGAAGTGCTGCCTGTGTCATTTGTTTTCGATGAGTTTAATGATTTCTTCCAGTTCTTCCTTGCTTATTTTCTGGTTTTCGGCGAAAAAGCTTACCAACCCTTTGTAGGAATTTTCAAAGTAATTCCGTACCACTCCCGACATGAATTTTGCCTTGTATTCGCTTTCGTCCATCACCGGCTCGTATTCGTATGTGTTGCCGTACCGCTTGCTTTTTACAAGTCCTTTCCGTTCCAGATTTTTTACAATCGAAGCCACCGTAGTGTAAGGCGGCCTTGGCTCGTCCAGCTTCGACAGAAAATCCTTGATAAAACCTTTGCCTTGCTGGTATATGACCAGCATCATTTCTTCTTCCTGGTTCGATATTTTTTCCATATGCCTGTTCCTGGGAAATGCTTTTATTTATAATTATTTACGAAAACATCGCAAATCTACGAAAAGTTCGTAATAAATATCCTTTCCTGGATTGGTTTTAAATATTTTTAAATATCAAGCCCAAGCGGGCAACATTATGAAAATGTTGTACATTTGCATAATAAACCCGGGATGAAATGAAGAAAAAGCTATCACGACCCATGCGCGGCATTTTATTAGTTCTGATGTTAGTTTCGCTGGTGTCCGGAACCACCGCCGCCCAGTACTATTTTTACGTGCAATTTGCCGATAAAAACAATTCGCCCTATTCCCTGGAGCAACCTTCGGAATATTTGTCGATACGTGCCCTCGAACGCAGGCAACGGTTTGGCATTGGCATCGATTCTACCGACTTGCCTGTTAATCCTGCTTACGTCCAACAGGTTGAGAGCCTGGGTGCGCGGGTACATTCGCGGAGCAAGTGGATGAACGGCATGACCGTTATTGTAACCGACTCGACACAAATGGGGCAGGTGAGGGCATTGCCATTTGTTCGGTTTGTAGAGTATACCGGTCTTGCCAACGGGGCGGCGCAAGTCAAGCCTAAGAAAACAAAAGCCACCATTACATCGGATTATGGCTCGGGCGACAACCAGATAAACCAGGTGGGTGGAAAATTCCTTCATAACCTGGGTTACCGGGGAAAAGGTATTGTGGTGGGTGTGATTGATGCAGGCTTCAATAGGGCCGATACCAATCCGGCTTTCGATAGTTTGCGGTTGCAGGGCAGGTTGTTGGGAACAAAGGATATAATCAATCCGGAATCCAATATTTACGCCGAGGATCCCCATGGAGCTTTTGTTTTGTCTATCATGACAGGCAATTTGCCGGGACAGTTTTTGGGAACCGCTCCTGACGCTTCGTTCTGGCTTATCCGGACCGAATATGGTCCTACGGAATACAAGGTCGAGACCGATTTCTGGTGTGCCGGGATTGAATTTGCCGACAGCGTGGGCGTGGACGTGGTGAATTCCTCGCTAGGGTATTACACTTTCAATGATACAACGATGAATTTCAGATATGCCGATATGAACGGCAAAGTATCGAGGGCAAGCAGGGCGGCTACCATGGCAAGCAATAAAGGGATAATTGTGGTGGTGAGCGCGGGGAATGAAGGGATCGCCCCTTGGCGTTACATCGTGTCGCCGGCCGATGCCGAAGGGATTCTGACGGTTGGAGCCATGCAGAACGACAGCCTGCCGGCCAATTTTACCTCGTATGGTCCAAGTTCCGACGGGAGGGTAAAGCCCGAAGTCAGTGCGCTGGGAGAGTGGACGGCTTTTGTAAATGTATCAGGGAAACCTATGGCTGGTAGTGGGACTTCCTTCTCTTCGCCCGTCATGGCCGGAATGATGGCCTGTTATTTACAAGCAGCCCGGCAATTGGGACAGGTATTGAGCATCGGGAATTTAATTCAGAACGTGTGCAGGAGTGCGAGTTTGTATGGTAACCCATCGATAAGGCTCGGATACGGCGTGCCGAACTTTGAATCTGCCACCAGGAGCCTGCCGGGTTTTACAGGAACGACCCAGGTTGATAAAAGCGGCAAATTCGGATTGTTTTACGACCCGCAAAACAAATCTGTCCATGTGTGGCTGAACAGCAGGACGGACACAACTGGGAAAATTGTGCAACTATATAACATGGAAGGGAAACTGGTTTCGGAGAAAAAAATGACCGGTGCCATTACTTGCCTGGATGCCGGGAATTGCGGGACCGGTATTTATGCAGTCCACATTGGTGGAAACGACACGGTGGGAACGCGTAAAATCCTTATTCCTTAGAAACCGGCAGGCTTGTTCAAGATAATAATCAACTTACATGGATTCAATTAGCCTTTTTGAACTGACAAACCAGATTCAGACGACCATCCGGATGGGTTTCGAATCACCCGTGTGGATTCGTGCCGAAATCAGCGAAATGCGTGAAAACCCCGGCGGGCATTGTTACCTCGAACTGATTGAGAAAGATGCGTTTTCGGATGCCATCCTCGCCAAGTCGAAGGCTACCATTTGGGCAAACACATACCGGATGCTCAAACCGTATTTCGAAACAAGCACCGGGCAAGCGCTTCGTGCCGGATTGAATGTGCTGGTGGCTGTCAACGTGGAATTCCACGGTGTGTATGGCTTGAGCCTGAATATCCGGGATATCGATCCGACTTTTACCATTGGCGAAATGGCTGCCCGAAGGCTCCGGATTATCCGCCAGCTCGAAGCGGATGGCATTGCCGAAATGAACAAAATGCTGGCATTGCCCGAACTCCCGCAGCGGATTGCAATCATTTCGTCCGCAACGGCAGCTGGTTATGGCGACTTTTGCGACCAGCTGAGTAATCATCCGTCGGGTTATAAATTTTACACACGCTTGTTCCCGGCCATTATGCAGGGCGAGCAGGCCGAAGCTTCGATTGTCGCGGCGTTGGAAGAAATCTACGAACATGTCGAACTATATGATGCCGTGGTGATTATCCGCGGTGGTGGAGCAACAACCGACTTGGCTTGTTTCGACTCGTACGAACTGGCATTGAACTGCGCCCAATTCCCGCTTCCAATTATTGCCGGGATTGGTCATCAACGCGATGTTTCCATTCTCGACCTCGTGGCCAATAAATCGCTGAAAACACCCACCGCGGTTGCCGAATTCCTGATTGGACACTTGAACAACGCAGAAAGCCGGGTGCTTGGTATTTTCTCGGAAATACAATATGTCGTTCGGGCGCGGATTGATTTTGAACAGCGGGCACTGGAACAAATGAACCAGCGTTTGAGGCATACGTTGCGCGGTTGGGTGGTTCAGAAAAACCATCTGCTCGACCGCCATCGGTCGAGACTTCAAAATGCGGTCAGAATGCAAATGCTGAAGCAAACCAACTGGCTTGCAATGCTCGAAAAGAATATCGAAACCCATTCGCCTGCATTTCTGTTGAAGCATGGGTATACCATTACAACGTTGAACGGGAAGAGGATATCATCGTATGCGCAAGTGAAGGCGGGCGATAAAATCCGGACCTTTGTGCATGATGGTGACTTTACCAGTGAGGTGACTCCCTAACCCCTTAAGGAGATTGGCTCCTAACTCCCTAAAGAGGGATATTATTTACAATTTACTAGTTGAAAAATGGCAAAAATCACGCTTGAAAATATGGAATTCCATGCATTTCATGGATTTCTGGAACACGAAAACCGGATTGGAAATACTTTTATTGTGTCTGTCGCCATGGAATTGGATACATCAAAAGCCGGAAAATCGGACAACCTGGACGATACATTGAATTACCAATTGGTGTATAATGCCGTAAGGGAACAGATGGAAATTCCTTCGACTTTGATTGAACACGTCGGGCAACGGATTTTGGACTCGTTATTCGGTAAGTTCCTGCAAATTGAATTGCTGGAAGTAAAACTGTCGAAACTGAATCCACCCTTGGGTGGAAAGGTGGAGCGGGTGAGTATTGAACTTAGTAAAACCCGGTAACATTCCGCAAATCAGTATAAAAATGCATTAGTATTCGAAAACCTGATTGTTTTTTGCCGGAAAAATGTACTTTTGCAATGCGGTTGTAAAACTGTTTTTGCAAAATTGAGCGAACGTTGTTTCCCCAACGTTCTTTTTTTATTCAAAATATTTAAAAGTTAATTTATGTCGGAACTCGAACCAAGGCAAAAGCATCCCAAAGGCTTGTACTTCGTTTTTGCCACGGCCATGTCGGAGCGCTTCAGCTATTACGGCATGCGCGCCATTTTTACGTTGTACCTGATAAAAGCCTTGTTGATGGACAAGGAACTGGCTTCCACCATCTATGGCAATTACACCGGGCTTGTTTACCTCACGCCGCTCATTGGCGGGTACGTTGCCGACCATTACCTGGGGATGCGGCGCTCGATACTCTGGGGGGCTGTCCTGATGATTGTCGGCCAGGTGTTTATGTTTGTCAGTGCGCTTTTTTACCAGAATAACGAGTTTGCCCGCTGGTTTATGTACTCGGGACTGGCAGCGCTGATTTTCGGTAATGGATTTTTCAAGCCGAATATCACCACCATGGTGGGTAGCCTGTACGAAAAGGGCGACAAACGGCTCGATTCGGCTTATACCATTTTTTATATGGGTGTGAATGTGGGTGCATTTATTGCTCCACTGTTGTGTGGTTTTTTTGGCGATACGGGCAATCCGGCCGATTTCAAGTTCGGTTTCCTGGCGGCGGCAATTGGCATGTTCATGAGCTTGGTATTGTTTGTGGGTTGGAAAAACAAGTTCCTGGTTGGCCCTTCGGGTGAAGCATTGGGTCTGGTGGCTTCGAGCAAATTGGATTCCCACAAAGCTGAAAAGGTTGATACCCCGGCACGCACCGTGAATCAGAAAATGGTGGAATTCCTCGGTTGGGGAACCGGACTGGCGATATTATTTAGTTTGTTCCATTTTGCACTGGCATTTGATATTATCGGCGCACTTATTTTTTCCATTTGTATCATTATCCCGGCATATGTTATTTCCGACCGTTCGTTGACCAAAATCGAACGTGAACGTATCTGGGTGATTTATATCATCGCTTTTTTTGTCATCTTTTTCTGGTCGGCTTTCGAGCAGGCAGGCGCTTCGCTCACCTATTTTGCCGACGAGCAAACCAACCGCGAAATTTTTGGCTGGAG
The DNA here is from genome assembly GCA_035299105.1 of Paludibacter sp. Classification (GTDB taxonomy): domain Bacteria; phylum Bacteroidota; class Bacteroidia; order Bacteroidales; family Paludibacteraceae; genus Paludibacter. The sequence continues at coordinate 18,949 of DATGXD010000317.1, forward strand.
CATGCCTGCCAGTTACTTCCAGTCGTTCAACCCGGTGTTTATCGTATTGCTCGGGTTGGTGTTTTCAAATCTCTGGATTCAACTGGGTAAACGCAACCTCGACCCGCCTTCACCCGTGAAGCAATCGATGGGCTTGTTTTTCCTGGCTTTGGGTTACCTGGTCATTGCATTCGGGGTAAAGGACGCACAGCCGGGCATGAAAGTGAGCATACTCTGGCTCACCGGTTTGTATTTCATTCATACCATGGGTGAATTGATGTTGTCGCCCATCGGTTTGTCGATGGTGAATAAACTGGCTCCGCTTCGTTTTGCTTCTTTGCTGATGGGGGTTTGGTACATGTCGATGGCGACAGCCAACAAATTTGCCGGCATGTTGAGCGGGTTGTATCCCGAAGCCGGAAAGCAGAAATTCATTTTCGGGTTCCAGATTGCCTCGCTTTACGACTTTTTCATGTTATTCGTCGTAATGGCGGGGGTGGCTTCCGTAATTCTTTTCCTGCTTTCACGCAGGTTGCAGAAGCTGATGCACGGGGTGAAATAATATTTTAGTTGTAACTGTGAAAAAGAGTCGGAGGTTTTGATTTCCGACTCTTTTTTTGCCAACCTAATAGGTCTTTGAGGCCTGTTGGGTCTAAATATCTTTTATTTTACACTCAATTCATTCAATAGCCGGGTTGCACCACCAACCTTATCCATAATGAACATGATAAAGCGTACGTCAACATTAATAGTGCGTTGCAGGTCCGGTTCGAATACGATGTCACCGCTCATGGCTTCCCAGTTGCCGTCGAATGCCAGGCCGAGCAGCTCGCCTTTGGCATTGAATATCGGGCTGCCCGAATTACCTCCGGTAATGTCGTTGTTGCTGAGGAACGCCACGTGCATTTTGCCGGTTTTTGTATCGAGGTAAGCGGCATAATCCTGGTCGACAATGGCTTTTTTCTCTGTTGGCGGCACATCAAATTCCCAGTTCCCGGGAACTTCTTTTTCCAGGATTCCTTTGGTGGTTGTGTAATAATTGTATTCCACAGCATCGGCCGGACTGTAACCGCCCACCGTGCCGTAAGTCAGCCGCATGGTGGAATTGGCATCGGGATACAGCGCAATGCCTTTTTCGGCAGCCATGGCCATGATACCCTCGAGGTACAACCTTTCGGCATCAGCCAGTTTTTCGATGGCTTTCGTGTACCCCTTGCTTTTAATCAGGGTGTTTGTGTTTATAACATCAATTGCAAAAACAAGGGCTGGGTCTTCGGAAAAATCTGTTTCCTGCTTTTTTATGGCCTGGGTTATTTTTTCCGGGGTACTGAAAACCGATTTCTTGTACAGGTATTGAGCAAAGCGTTTGTAATCGCCTTTGAATTTCTTTTGGATTTGCGTGTAGGCTTCGGGCCAGGCATCGGCATCCACCGATTTTTTGTAGATATCGAGCATGGCAACCAGCGTGGCTTCATCCACTTTCGGATTATAATCTTTGTACAGGTTATTTACTTTTGCCAGCAATGAATCTTCAGGGAGCTTGTTTTTTACCAGATTATTCATCGTGGCTGCCATGCGGGGCATCTCCACGCCGTTTAGCAGCGACTCGCGGAGGTAGTTCATGGCGCGTCCATACGGGTAGATGGTGTTGTAACTGTCCTCGATTGTTTTCAGCACATACTTGTATTTCGCCTGGCGTTCGGGGGTTTGGTTCATCCAGGTGGTAAACTCAGCTTCCTGTTTGCGCTTTTCATCCAGCACACCCAATTTGTCGATGGCTTTATTCATCCCGATACTGTTTTTCCAGTAGTTGGAGCTTCGGGCATACTTGCTGGCATAGGCAATGTTGATAGCTTCGTCGGCAACCATAAACGAACGCCACACATCCTGTTTGGCACCGCGGACATCGATCATGGCCTGGTTGGCAGAATTCATGCGGTTGGCAATGCCCCACGAAGTCAAATAACGCACGGTTGTCCCCGGGTTTCCCATAATCATGGTGTAATCGCCTGGTTTGTAGCCTTTGTTCGAGACCGTGGCAAATTTTTTAGGAGAGTAGGGGACATTGTCCTTCGAATAGGGCGCCGGTTTCCCATCGGGGGTGCAATACACCCTGAACACCGAGAAATCGCCGGTGTGCCGGGGCCACATCCAGTTGTCGGTGTCGCCGCCAAACTTGCCAATGGCTTCGGGTGGGGCATAGGCAAACCGAATATCGGTAAATTCTTCAAACACAAATAAATAAAACTGGTTGCCTGAATAAAATGGTTTCAGCTTGGCTATGTAGCCAGTTCCTTTTACGGCTTCTTTTTGTATGCTGCTGGTAATCGAATCCAGTTTGTCGGCGCGCTCCTTGCCGGTAAGTGTTTCGGGTAGCAAGGCCAACACCCGCTCGGTCATGTCCTCTATCCGCACCAGGAATTTCACGGTCAAGCCCGGCGAGGGAATTTCGTCTTCCAGTTTCTCGGCGGTAAAGCCGTTTTTTAAGTAATTGTGTTCCACCGAACTGTGTTGCTGGATAGTTTCGTAACCGCAGTGGTGGTTGGTGAAAAGCAGTCCCTGGTTCGAAACCATGACACCTGTGCAGCCGTTACCAAAAACCACAACTGCATCTTTCAGGCTGGCGTGGT
>DATGXD010000318.1:0-5465 GCA_035299105.1 Paludibacter sp.
GAAAACCCCGGTATCAAGATACCGGTAACGGCGCGCGTGGTAGCACTGAATCTTAACCTCGAAACGCTCATCCGGATTGGCGGCGGCCCGTCCATAATTGTGCGAAAATTTGAATTGCATAATGTACTATTTTTAAATGTACCATTGTACCGTGCAATATGTACCATTGGTACAAAGTTCGAAAACCGATAAAACAAAAACGGTACAAATATAGTAAATAATACAAAATAATACGCAACAATACAAACTACATAATTATATAACTTGCTGATAAACAAAAATAAATCAGCAAAACAAAACAATAAAAATGCCTCTTTAGCTCAGTTGGTAGAGCAATTCATTCGTAATGAATAGGTCGCGGGTTCGAGTCCCATGAGAGGCTCTGATTAATTAAAAATTAAGGGTTAAGACTTCTTTCGCATGTTGATGTTCGAAAACGGCCTGCTGGCAAGCTTTATTCCCCAGGTTCTTTTGGTTGCGGGTTATCTGGTTTGTCTGTTTTCTGGTATTTTTCATTCAACGGCTCCCGCCCCAGAACCACAGCCTGTTGTAGTTTCGGTTCGTGCCACGGCGCACCAACAGCAAAAAATCTACTCGGTTTCCATTGATGAATTTATGAAAATGGAAACTGGCACAATTCCAAGTAAGTTTCCTTCACACAATCCCAAGGTTGCATTAAAACATAGAAGTGTTGAATCGCTTTTCCAGCTTTCGGATTCCATTTCCTTTATTCGTTTTTCACGTCCGCCTCCTTCCGTTATCGGCTGAATTCTCCTCTGTTTATTATCTCCTTATTAGTTAAATCATTTGTGTCGGGTCAGTACGGCCTGAAAAATAGCATCATGAAAAAAATATTTACAATTTGCATTCTATTTGTATCAATCTGCATAGTGGCGAAAGCCGAAGGAAATGAATTTTCGAAAGTTCCAAAGCAACTTAGTTTCGAAGCTGGTTACCGGAATTCGTTTTACAGACATACCGGGCTTAACAATCCGGCCTCGAATGGTTACGGCTGGTTGCTTGATTATGGCTGGAAACTGAGCGGCCTGAATGGTAAACGCCCGGGAGTGTACCTGACTGTGCCTATCGGTTACAGTGTTTTATATCCGGACAATGCACTTGCCCAAAAGATTTCCATGTTAAATTATGGTTGGGCCGTGCGGCACGAACTTTCAACAAATGAAAAAATAGTACCATTTGTCGGATATGGATTGTTCCTGAACAGGTTGTACCTGAACGGTACGCCGGGTTCGGTGACGGGGCACCAGACCCAATTCGAAGGAGGCTTGAATTTCAAGACCAGCACACGTTTAATTTATTTCGTGAAACTTAATTGTAGTTACTCGTCGTACCCGAAGCTGGGCGACAGCAAATCACTGCATTTCATGTATGCCGATTTGAGGGCGGGGGTACGGCTTTAAGGATATATGACGAGGGGGTGGCTCAAAGCCACCCCCTCGTTGGAGATTCAAAGCGCCCCACTTGCTACAGGTAAGACTGGGTATTAATAGGCTCTTGCAAACACCACCCGTTGTGCCGAAGGCTTGCCGGTTACCATGCAGGTGCCGGGTGTTTTGTCGCCATCCAATGGAATGCAGCGGATGGTGGCTTTGGTTTCTTCCTTGATCCGTTCTTCGGTCTCGGGAGTTCCGTCCCAGTGGCAAAGCAGGAAGCCGCCTTTTTCTATTTCCACTTTGAATTCGTCGTACGAATTTACTTCGCGGGTTACCGAGGCGCGGAAATCGTAGGCTTTCTTGAAAATATTGGCCTGGATTTCCTTCAGTAAGTCGTTGATATAATTTTCGATATTATCTATCGAAACGGTTTCTTTGGTCAGTGTGTCGCGGCGGGCCACTTCCACGGTGTTGTTTTCGAGGTCGCGGGCACCCATGGCCAAGCGTACCGGCACGCCTTTGAGTTCGTATTCGGCAAATTTCCAGCCTGGTTTTTTGTTGTCGTTGTTGTCGTATTTCACGCTGATTCCCAGTGCTTTCAATTTTGGGATGATTTCATCTACCTTTTCGGAGATGGCAGCCAATTGTTCTTCGTTTTTATAAATCGGTACAATCACCACCTGGAAAGGAGCGAGGTTTGGGGGGAGTACCAGCCCGTTGTCGTCGGAGTGTGTCATGATGAGCGCACCCATCAGGCGGGTAGACACGCCCCACGACGAAGCCCACACATAATCTATCTTGTTGTTTTTGTCCACGAAAGTGACATCGAAGGCTTTGGCGAAATTTTGTCCGAGGAAGTGCGATGTGCCGGCCTGCAGGGCTTTCCCGTCCTGCATCAGGGCTTCGATACAGAAAGTCTCGAGGGCGCCGGCAAAACGCTCGTTGGCCGATTTCACACCTTTGAGTACCGGCACTGCCATGAAGTTTTCGGCGAAATTGGCGTAGACTTCGAGGATTTTTTTTGTTTCTTCCAATGCTTCTTCCTGTGTGGCATGGGCCGTGTGGCCTTCCTGCCACAGGAATTCGGCAGTGCGGAGGAACAAGCGGGTGCGCATTTCCCAGCGGACCACGTTGGCCCATTGGTTAACCAGGATGGGCAGGTCGCGGTAGGATTGTATCCAGTTTTTGTAGGTGCTCCAGATAATGGTTTCGGAAGTGGGGCGAACCACCAGTTCTTCTTCCAGCTTTGCGTCGGGGTCGACAATCAGGCCTTTGCCTTCGGGATTGGCTTTGAGGCGGTGGTGGGTTACCACGGCGCATTCCTTGGCAAAACCTTCGACGTGTTCGGCCTCCTTGCTCAGGAACGATTTGGGAATAAAGAGGGGGAAATAGGCGTTCACGTGGCCCGTGTCCTTGAACATGCGGTCAAGCTCGGCCTGCATTTTTTCCCATATTGCGTAGCCGTAAGGCTTTATTACCATGCAACCGCGTACGGCTGAACTTTCGGCCAGGTCGGCTTTTATTACCAGGTCGTTGTACCACTGCGAGTAGTTTTCGCTGCGCGAAGTCAATTCTTTTGCCATCTCGTAAATCTGCTTTTGTTTGAACGTGTTTTTTCGGAATGCAAAGGTAAGTATTTTTCAGGAAACAAGGAAGTCCTTCCTGGCTCCGGGCAGGGGATGTTTTGGTTTCTTGTTTTTGTTGCAGCACTTTTGCCTTTTGCCCTTGTGTGGTAAAAGGTAAGGCCATGGTTGATGCCGGCGCTGGTGGTTTGGTGGGAACCCGCGGGGAAAAACCAAGCCCCGGAAAAGGCGCTGTGCCTTGTCCGGGGCTTCTTAGGAAATTTGAGAATGGGATTAGAACGGGAGGTCATCTTCTGCGTTAACAGGAGGGTTTGGGTCTTCTGTGCCGGGTGCGTTGATAATATTGCTTAACTCTTCGGTATGCTCCGGTTTTTTCCCGAGCAGGTTGATGGTGTCGGCCAAGATTTCAGTCGTGTGGTGTTTTACACCATCCTTTTCCCAGGTGCGTGTTTGGATTTTGCCTTCGATATACAACAGGGAGCCTTTCCGTATATATTTTTCTGCTACTTCGGCCAATCCCCTCCAGGCAACAATGTTGTGCCATTCTGTACGTTCGGGGATTTGTGTCCCGTTTTGTAAGGTTCGTGCCCTTTCGGTGGTTGCCAACGGGAATTTTGCAACAGATAAATCTTTTTCCAAATAGCGGACTTCCGGGTCTTTACCTACGTTCCCGATTAAAATGACTTTGTTTACAGACATGATTCGTGGATTTTGACGGTTAGTATTAGTGTTAATCGCCGTAAAAGTAGTTTATTTTTATTAAATACCAAATATTTAATAGGTAAATATTTGAAAAATCCTGAGGTTCGGTTGGGATGTTTCCCGGGCAAATCAGGCTTCGTAATCAACGGCAGCCCGGGATATCCTGACTTTCCCGATGTAGGAAGCTATTTTCAGGTGTTCAGGGTGTTCCTGGTACCTGTCGAGGGCAGCCATGTCTTCAAATTCGGAATAGAGGGCGATGTCGAAATTGGTTTTGGGGGCATTGGGAACGTTAATCCCGACTTCGATTTTTTTTATTTCCGGAATGAGGTTGACGAGGTTTTCGAGCCCTGATCTGATAATTTCGGCATTTTCGGCTTTTGTTTTGCCTTCGGCGTTTTCGGCCAGTTCAAAAAATACAATGTGCTTGATCATACTTGGTTATTTGCAAATTACTTTATAGCTGTTGTTGTTGATTTTTAAAAAATAAATACCTTTTCGCGTGGGGATAAAAAAGCGGCCCTGCGACAAGTCGCCATTCAACAGCAATTGTCCCGTTAGAGCGAAAAGCTTGATTTTGTTTGTGCCTTTCAATATTGAAATATAGATTCCATCGGATGTTGAGTTGAAGCTCACATCTTCATCGTCGGTAACTTGTGTGTTGCCGGTTGGCTGGTTTTCGTTTTCTATTTTATTCCAGCCGTTTTGAGCCGTGCGGTCAAGCCTGATGACCACGTTCACAGGATGCTGCTCGTTTTTTATTGGATTCTGAGCCGTGATTATCCCTATGAATAAAGCTGAAAACAAATACGTAATTATTTTTTTCATTTGTTTTCTATTTTGACGTTTGGTGGTGTTATTCGTTTTTCATCCGGACCGGGTAATCCACCGTGTAATGTAACCCCCGGCTTTCTTTCCTTGCAAGTGCTTGTTTTATAATCAGGTAAGCTACGCTTATGACATTCCGCAGCTCGCATATTTCGCGCGATACAACCGAACGGTCGAATAAATTCTCCGTTTCGCTGTATAGGATTTGCAACCTGCTAAGGGCTCTTTTCAATCGCAAATTGGAGCGGACGATGCCGACGTACGTGCTCATGATTTGTTCCACTTCCCTGAAGCTTTGCGTTATCAGTACCATTTCTTCGGGAAGCGAAGTGCCTTCATCGTTCCAATCGGGTATCTGCTCGTTGAACGAAATGGTACCCAGGTATTTGGCAGCGTCCTTTACGGCTGCATCGGCGTATACAATGGCCTCGATCAGCGAATTCGATGCAAGCCTGTTTGCGCCGTGTAAGCCTGTGCACGAACATTCGCCGGCAGCATAAAGCCGGTTGATGGACGATTTTCCATTCAGGTCAACAACTATGCCACCACAAAGATAATGCTGCGTGGGCAAAACCGGTATATAATCTTTCGTAATATCTATGCCGTATTCGAGGCACTTGCGGTAAATGTTGGGAAAATGCAGTTTTGTTTCCTCGGTGTCCATTTTGGTGACATCCAGGTACACGTAGTCGTGTCCTTTCATTTTCATTTCATTGTCGATTGCCCGGCTTACAATATCGCGTGGGGCAAGCGACCCCCTTTCGTCGTATTTATACATGAATTCTTTTCCAGCCCGGTTCCGCAAAACCGCGCCAAAGCCACGGATGGCTTCTGTAATCAGGTAGGTGTGGCGTTCGCCCGGTTGGTACAATGCCGTAGGCCGGGTGGCGTCGGTTGCGGTGGGGAAGTCGTCCGGCACGGGGATCGTCACGCGGCCGGTGGCGGCCCATTCGGTGCC
>DATGXD010000319.1:0-4389 GCA_035299105.1 Paludibacter sp.
CCGGGTTGTTTTTTTTGCGGCGGCTTAAAATCTGGGCCAAACGTTCAATTTCCCGGTTACGGCCCACAATAGGGTCGAGCCGGTCTTCCAAAGCCGCCTTGGTTATGTCAGTCCCGAATGTGTCCAAGGCAGGGGTGTCGCTTTGTTTTGTTCCACCACCCTGGTTTCCTTTTTGTTTCTTGCGCGGATCGTCATCATCGTCATCCTCATCCTGGAAACTGGAACCCATTGTGGGAACATCTTTGGGTGAAACAATAAATGACCTGGCCTGATCGTACGTTAGGTTTTCTGCCAATAAGACATCGCCAGCCAGGTTATTCTTTTCCTTCAGAATTGCCAACAACAAATGCTCGGTATCCGCAGTGTCGGACGAAAGCGAACGGGTTTCCAATTCCATGATTTTTTTTATTCGTTCGGTGCTTTTCAAGTTCGGCAATTCTTCGCCGGTTGGCTCATGGTCTGTGCGTATCTGGCTTTCAATAGTTTGCTTAATCTTCGACAAGTCAATGTGCGAAACATTCAATATGTCAATGGCTTTGCCGCTACCGTTTCGTAAGATGCCTAGAAGCAGATGTTCGGGACCAACGTAGTTGTTTCCTAATCGTTCCGCCTCTTGTGAACTATACATAAGTACGTTATGTAATTGCTCTGAATAGTTGACTGTCATATTAAAGTTCTCCTCTTCTTTTGGTGAATTCATTGTGTTAATACCAGCTAGTTCCACGTATTCTACAGCTTTTCTGGTCAATGGCTGTTCAAATGATTTTTTCCATTTTTTTAGCCGGATTGGTTTTACAAAAATAATAAATAAATCAGTAATCGATAATATAAGTATTACAGAATTTACTTCTACTTTATCAAAAACAATACCGAAAGTAAAAAACAGGATTTTTTATCGGTAATTTTGTCAGTTTAGCTCTTTAATAATTTTTTTTAGTAGATTTGCGGGCTTAAATTTCATTATAGCCCCAGTACCTGCTTGCAAATTTAATAATCCAACAAAAAAACAATTTATGGCAAAACAGCTAACTTCGCTACGCGATTCGAAATCAGCACGGTGGTTTGTATTGATCCTTGTGTCATTCACCATGATGTGCATGTATTACCTTACGGATGCCATGGCACCCTTGCAGGAAAAACTCCAGGGCAGCTTAAAATGGTCGGCATCAGATTACGGTTTATTCACGAGTGGTTATGGCTGGTTCAATGTTTTCCTGTTGATGTTGGTATTCGGTGGTATGATATTGGACAAACTGGGAACACGGTTTACCGGAATCCTGGCAATCGGGGTAATGCTTATCGGTGCGTTTATCAAGTACTGGGCTATTTCGGGGCATATTGCCGACGGAACCTATGAATTAAGCCTGCTGGGTTTGCAAATTATCGGCCCGACAGCCAAATCGGCAGTTATTGCGGGGCTTGGATTTGGTATTTTCGGCGTGGGTTGCGAAATGTTTGGGATTACGGCCAACAAAGCCGTGGTGCGCTGGTTCAGGGGCAAGGAAATGGCGCTGGCAATAGGGCTGAATACCTCCACCGGACGAATTGGGACAGCATTGGCCATGTTTACCCCCCTCCCACTCTACAACTTCACTAAAAATATCAGTTCTCCCGTTCTTGTTTCCATGTTTTTGCTTGCATTGGGTTTGTTGGTGTTTGTTTTCTTTATCTTTATAGACAAGAAGCTCGACCGCGAAGAAACGGCGGCTGGCGTTGAGAGCGACGAGGAATTCAAATTCAGGGATGTTGTGGATATTGCCAAAAACCGGGCTTTCTGGTACATTGCCATTTTGTGCGTATTGTTCTATTCGGCCGTATTCCCTTTTATTAAATTCGCGACAAACCTGATTGTGCAGAAATTTGATGTGGGCGATGCTTTTGCCGGTTATATCCCGGCTTTGCTGCCGTTCAGCGCCTTATTGCTTACCCCGCTTTTTGGAGGCATATCCGATAAGAAAGGTAAAGCCGCTTCCATTATGGTGATGGGGTCCATCCTTTTGGTCGTTGTACACTTGCTATTCTCCATTCCTTCGCTTAACAGCCTTCCGGTTGCCATTGGCCTGGTTATGCTGCTGGGTATTGCATTTTCGCTTGTGCCTTCGGCCATGTGGCCTTCGGTTGCTAAGATTATCCCCCACAATAAGCTGGGTACTGCTTACGCCATGATTTTCTGGGTACAGAACTGGGGGTTAATGGGAGTTCCCTTGTTAATCGGAACGGTGCTTCAAAAATATTGTATCACCGGCACCGTTTCAAAAATAGTGGATGGGAAAGAACAGTTCATTTCTCAATACAATTACACTATCCCCATGCTGATTTTTGCCATGTTCGGTTTGGTGGGTATTTTGTTCGCTTTCCTGCTTAAAGCCGAAGACAAGCGGAAGGGATACGGGCTGGAATTGCCAAACGTAGAGCATTAAAATCCACTGTAAAAATTGAAACGGGATTTGCCAAAGGCATTTCCCGTTTCTTTTATCCGAACAAAACGAAATCGAAATTAGTTTTAAAGTTTGAAAAAAAAGATGTAATTTCGCATGCGATATAAGACAAAATCATTAATCAACAAATTGGTATGGAAATCAATCCCTTATTAACTGAAGTGCTTGAAAAGGCGCAGCTTTGGTTAGGCAACAATTACAACGAAGAAACCAAAGATGAAATCCGCCGCATGATAAATGCAGAGGATAAAACTGAGTTGATTGACTCGTTTTACCGTGTCCTGGAGTTTGGTACAGGCGGATTACGCGGTATCATGGGTGCAGGCACAAACCGCATGAATATTTACACTGTTGGGGCTGCAACCCAAGGTTTGAGCAATTACCTGAAATCGCAATTTCCCGATGTCCCCCAAATCAGCGTGGTTATCGGCCACGACTGCCGCAACAACAGCCGTTTGTTCGCGGAAGTTTCAGCCAATATTTTTTCGGCAAATGGCATCAAGGTGTATTTGTTCGATGACCTTCGTCCCACGCCCGAAGCTTCCTTTGCTATTCGGCACCTAGGTTGCCAGAGCGGGATTATCCTCACGGCATCGCATAACCCGAAAGAGTACAATGGATACAAGGCTTATTGGAATGATGGCGCCCAAATGATTGCCCCGCACGATGTGAATGTTATTACAGAAGTTATGAAGATAACGGATGTTGAAGACATTAAATTCAATGGCAATCCCGACCTGATTGAAACTATCGGCGAAGAGATTGACAAGGCGTTTATTGAAAACATCAAGAAGATATCACTTTCGCCCGATGCAATTCAGCGGAACAGCGATTTGAAGATTGTTTACACTCCCATTCACGGGACAGGTGTCAAACTCGTTCCCCGTGCTTTACGCGAATATGGATTCACCGACATTATCCCGGTTCCCGAGCAAAACGTGGTGAGCGGCGATTTCCCTACTGTTATTTCACCAAATCCTGAAGAGCCGGCTGCATTGGACATGGCCGTGAAAAAGGCCATTGAAACCGATGCCGACATTGTGATGGCTTCCGACCCCGATGCCGACCGCCTGGGTATTGCCGTGAAAAACGATAAAGGCGAATGGATTCTGGTAAACGGTAACCAAACTGCCCTGCTGTTCATTTATTACCTGATTAACCGCTGGCGTGAACTTGGAAAACTGAAAGGGAACGAATATATTGTGAAAACAATTGTAACAACTGAAATTATCAAGCAAATTGCCGACCGCAACGAGGTGGAATGTTACGACTGCTTCACCGGCTTCAAATGGATTGCGGCCATTATCCGCGAAAATGAAGGCATTAAGCAATATATCGGTGGCGGCGAAGAAAGCTACGGCTTCCTTCCCGAGGAATTTGCCCGCGATAAGGATGCCGTTTCATCGTGCGCACTAATGGCTGAAATTGCAGCCTGGGCTAAAGACAATGGCAAAACATTGTTCGAATTGCTTCAGGATATTTACGTTGAATACGGGTATGGCAAGGAAAAAGGAATTTCGGTGGTGCGCAAGGGAAAAACCGGCGCAGAAGAAATCATTGCCATGATGGTGAATTACCGTGTCAACCCGCCTGCCGAAATAGCGGGTTCGAAGGTTGTTTGCATTAAAGACTATGACTCGCTGAAAATGACCGATGTGCTGACCGGGAAAGTGACAGATTTGGAAATGCCTGCCACTTCGAACGTACTGCAATATTTCACCGAGGATGGCACTAAAATTTCGGTTCGCCCATCGGGGACAGAACCCAAAATCAAGTTCTACATCGAGGTGCGTGGCGAAATGAAATCGCGCGCGGATTATGATGCTGCGGAAACTGCCGCCATCAAGAAAATCGAGGCGGTAAGGACATCGCTCGGTATTTGATTCTCGTTCCAACCATAAAAAATCCCGGACAATCTTGATTTTGTCCGGGATTTTTTGTTTGTGGTTAT
>DATGXD010000320.1:0-27734 GCA_035299105.1 Paludibacter sp.
AAGAAGGTGTGCAAATATTTTTTTGTACACCTTCTTTCTTTTAACCTGGAAAAGGTTACATTTTCTTGCCGCCCAGGTTCTTCTGGATCATTTCGGCATGGGCCAAATGCGATTTCAGTGTCGGCATTATTTTTTGCAAAAAGGCTTTCAGTTCGGCATTTTGCGCTTGGGGGATCAATACCTCCTGCATTGTTTTAATCACATCCTTGTGGAACGTCACTTCGCGGTCGATATAGGCTTTGTCAAAGTCAGCGCTTGTTTTGGTGGACAGCAACCTTTTGGCCACATCCGCATCCGAGTTCAGTTTCCGTGTCAAGTCGTTTTCTTTCGGGACCACTTTCAGGCGTTTCACTAGTGCGTTCGACTCATCGATAACTCCCTGGTGATCCTTGACCATGAGGTTGGCAAAATTGATGACATCCTGCTTCTTTGATTTCTCTTTTGCCATTTTGCCCAAATCAACATCTATTTTGTTTGCTGCTACGGCTACCGATGCGATTTCGGCATCTGTAAGCTTGGTGGCGGGTGCAAACGAATTCATGACCAAGGCAATAGACAACAAGGCTCCCCAGGAAAATAATCCGATGATTCTTCTTTGAACTGATAATTTATTTGCTTTCATCTTTTCGGGTTTAAAAGTTAGTAACCAAATTATTGACTAAATCAAATTTCAGGTTGGATATACGTGCTATACCGCCAGGAGCTATGTATCCACGTAGTTTTATATTTAGATATTCTCCAGATTAAAACACTCTTTAGGGTTGATTTATAATAACCCGGACACAAAGACACAAAATCTTGTTTGGAATAATCAGTGCCTTCGTGACTCCGCGTTTATATTCAACTCATTGCACTTGAAAAGATATAAATTCCTTATTTCATGTAAGTTCTAACAATTATCCGGTTAATTAGTTTTGTAACCATTGCCGCAAACCGGGGAATTGTGCCTTGCCCTGTGTTTTTTAATAATCCATGCTGATAACCCGCCCTTTTGTGGAACCAATCAATTCTTCCTTCCGCGCCAACTTCACCCCGTCCATCAAATCCGCGGGGGCGTACCCCGAAATTTTCAGGCAAATTGGACAGGCGTAGATTTTTACTCCCATGCCGGTTAGCACTTTCATATAAGCCTGGAAGGATTCGAAGTCAGGATACGACAAATCCCTTGCTCCTTTCACCAGCAATTCCACCGATTTCAGGTCCATGTAAACAACCACATCCTTGTCCACAGCCATCAATACGGCCATTTTCATCGGCATTAAGACTTGCCGTGGATTGTTGTAACTTTCGGTTACGTGGATGAAAACACCCTCTTTGGGTTCTGTGGCTTCGGTGTCCCCACGGTTGCCATCCGGCTTTACCTGCCCGGCAATCCCGGTACAGGCGAAACCCAAAATTCCTGCCACTACAAATAATCTTAGCTGTTTCATGTCCGGCCTGTTTTTTTACCCACAATTCCGGTGAAGGTTCGAAGCCTCCGTTTTTTTTATCGGAAACTTTCCCGACGGGATTCCGGAATCGGGCAATATCCCAATCCATGTAACGATTGGAACAGGGTTGAAGTTTTGTGGATAAGTATCATTTAAATTGCACAAAATCAATTAATTAACAAAAACGGAGCAAGTAGAGGTCATAGGATTGTTATAATATGTTTGTTTTTGCAAAATAATGAATTAAAGGCACTTGATTAACTGGGGAAAATGCTTTATTTGTACGCAAATCCGACACGAATGTGCAAAAAATTATTCCTTTTCTACATCTTATTATCCATGGTTACACCCCCTATTTTTAGCCAGGTGCCGAATGTCGGTGCAGCCAAATCCGCAACACTCAAGATTTTGAGCTGGAACATTTACATGCTCCCCTACATAAGCTTGTTCAACCAGAATGATGAGCGTGCAAAAACCATTGCAGCCCGGTTGAATGAATCCGATTACCAAATCGTGGTTTTCCAGGAAGCTTTCAGCCTGAAATGCCGCCGCCTGCTTTCCAAAAGACTGGCCGCAAGTTTCCCCTATCAATATGGCCCCGCCAACAAAAACCATTTGCCGCTGAGAACAAACAGCGGGTTGTGGGTGGTAAGCAAGATCCCATTGCGGATGCTGGGTCAAATGAGGTTCAGCACCTGCACAGGTTACGACCGGGTGGCGCGCAAGGGGGCGGTGTTGTTCGAAGGCAATTTCAACGATGTGAAATTCCAGCTACTGACCACCCATTTACAGGCAAACAACCTGAAAATCGTGAAAAAGCAATGCTCCGAAATAAGGGAACATCTGCTCAACCCATATTGCCGGAACGATGTCCCGCAGTTGATTTGCGGCGATTTCAATATCGACAGGAACGACGAGCAAGCATACCAGCAAATGCTCAAGACACTCGATGCAAAAAACGGCGAGATAAGCGGAAACCTGAAAGTCACTTTCGACAAGGAAAACAACAACCTGGCCAGCAAGGCCAAAGGAAAAAGCCAGCTCATCGATTATGTGTTGGTGCGGAACGATGAACTGGTTCACAATATCGACCGCAGGATCCATGCATTCTTGGCGAAAATCGGCAAGCGGGAGTCCAACTTGTCCGACCATTATGCCATGGAATTCGATGTCGACTTCACAAACCCACACAACCTGGATCCATTGCAGGAACCTTCCGACCGATAAAAACCACCGGAGAAACATGGCCGGCTGTCTCCAGGCAGCAATAAAAACCGTTACAGGAAATTGTTCCCGTAACGGTTTTTTCCATCCTCCTTTTTCGGAATCGAATGATTTTTTTTCAAAAAAAACAAATAAATCAACTCCAGTTTTGTAAAAACATCAAATTTATTGATATTTTTGCATCATCAAAGTTTCAAATAAAGCGCATGCATCAAAATACAAGAACAAAAAAACCTTCCGCGTTTTACCTGATTTACACTTTTTTTTACGATGGATTTAAAAACATGACGGTAGGCAAATCCCTATGGCTTATTGTGTTGATTAAACTTTTCATTATGTTTGGGATTCTGAAAATCTTCTTTTTCCCGAATTACCTCAACAGCCATTTCACGGACGAAAAAAGCAAAGCCGAACATGTGAGGACTGAACTGGTAAATCATATGAAATGATTCCCAACTGCATTTTAGCAAAAAACATATTTCTCAAAAACAAAAATACCGAAAACTTATTCACTCTTTAAAAATTAATACGGAAAAATTATGGAATTAATGGATGCAACTATGCTGGACTGGTCTCGGGCGCAATTTGCCGTTACAGCCATGTACCACTGGCTTTTCGTACCACTTACGTTAGGCTTGGGAATCATTATGTCAATTATGGAAACGTTGTATGTACGGACAGGCAACGAAGAATGGAAAAGAACAGCCAAATTCTGGATGACGCTTTTCGGCGTGAATTTCGCTATCGGTGTGGCCACCGGAATCATCCTCGAATTTGAATTTGGAACCAACTGGTCGAACTACAGCTGGTTTGTTGGCGACATTTTCGGCGCACCACTTGCCATCGAGGCAATTGTTGCCTTCTTCATGGAGGCTACTTTCATCTCCATCATGTTTTTCGGTTGGAACAAGGTCGGCAAAAAATTCCATTTGGCATCTACCTGGCTTACCATCACCGGCGCCACTATCTCCGCATTGTGGATCTTGGTTGCCAATGCCTGGATGCAATATCCTGTCGGGATGGAATTCAACCCCGACAATGTCCGCAACGAAATGATTGATTTCTGGAGCTTGCTGCTTTCGCCGGTTGCCCTGAACAAATTCTTCCACACCGTGTTGTCGGGCTGGGTTCTGTCGGGCCTTTTCGTAATGGGTGTAAGCGCTTGGTACATACTGAAAAAGCGCGAACTGGACTTCGCGTTCAAAAGCATGAAAGTGGGTGCCATTTTCGGTCTTGTTTCATCCTTGTTGGTGGCGTTCACCGGCGATGGTTCGGCCTACCATGTGGCCCAGCAGCAACCCATGAAGCTGGCCGTGATGGAAGGGCTTTACGAAGGCCAGACCAATGCAGGCTTGATTGCAGTGGGCGTGTTGAACCCCGATAAAAAAGCTTATAACGACTCAATCGATCCATTTCTATTCAAAGTAAAAATCCCTTCGTTGCTGTCATATCTCTCATACCGCGATGTGAATGCCTTTGTGCCTGGTGTCAAGGATATTATCGATGGCGGCTACCAGACCAAAGATGGTGTTGCGCTTTCGTTCGAACAAAAGAAAGCCATGGGTAAAGCAGCCATACAGTCGCTGGCCGACTACCAGAAAGCTGTTCAGGACAAAGACACCGTGGCAGCTGGGGTCCACAAGGCCGAACTGAAGAAGAATTACTCCCAGTTTGGATACGGGTACCTCGATAAGGCAGAGGAGCTGATCCCGAACGTGCCGCTTGTTTTTTATTCATTCCACATCATGGTTATCCTGGGGATGTTCTTCATTGCCTTGTTTGCAGTCGTGCTTTTCTTCATGAAAGGCAATAAGATTGAAAACATGAACTGGCTGTTGTGGCTCAGCATTATAACCATTCCGCTGGGATATCTGGCCGGACAATTGGGCTGGGTTGTGGCCGAAGTAGGACGCCAACCCTGGGCCATACAGGATGTGCTGCCGGTGAACGCGGCTATCTCCAACATCTCGGCCAACTCGGTTAAAATCACGTTCTTCCTGTTCCTGGTATTGTTCACAGCCTTGCTAATAGCCGAAATACGGATTATGGCCAAGCAAATCAAACAAGGCCCGGGCGAAAAGGTGCGTTGATTTCCACAATCCGGGCAAAACTTCATGCCGGTTTGACAATTTATTAAAATAACACAGTACTCAATCTTAAAAAAATATTATTATGATTACATATTCATTTCTGCAGCATTACTGGTGGTTTCTGATTTCGCTCATTGGCGGAATCCTGGCATTTCTCCTTTTTATCCAAGGCGGACAGTCGATGTTGTTTTCGCTTTCGAAAACCGAAGATGAAAAACGCCTGCTGGTAAATGCGCTCGGACGCAAATGGGAATTTACATTCACCACCCTGGTTACTTTTGGAGGGGCGTTTTTTGCTTCATTCCCACTTTTTTACTCGACCAGTTTCGGTGGTGCTTACTGGGTTTGGATGGCTATTTTGTTTTGTTTCATTATCCAGGCTGTTTCTTACGAATTCCAAACAAAACCCGGGAACGTTTATGGTAAGACAACGTACCGCGCTTTCCTGTTTTTGAATGGCGCCCTTGGAACATTCTTGATTGGCGTGGCCATTGCTACATTCTTTACCGGCTCCGACTTTATTGTTGACAAATCCAACATCACAAAACAGCTTGCCCCGGTAATCAGTTCGTGGGGCAACGACTGGCATGGATTGGAAGCTTTGTTGAACATCCGCAACCTGACCTTGGGATTTGCCGTGTTCTTCCTGGCACGCACGCTGGCCGTGTTGTTCTTTATCAACCGCCTGAACCACGATGGGCTTGTTGCCCGCTCGCGCAAGTTCCTATGGTACAATGCCATCCCATTCGTGGTGTTTTTCCTCGTGTTCGTTATCTGGACTCTGCTTTCCGAAGGGTTTGCCGTTGACCCGGTTACAAACCTCGTTTCGCTTGAAAAATACAAGTATTTCACCAACCTGATTGAAATGCCTGCCGTGCTGGCCATTTTGCTTGTGGGTGTGGTGTTGGTTTTGATTGGCGTGATAGGAACCTGGATTTCAAGCAAGTTCAACAACGGGATCTGGTTTGCCGGTATCGGTACGGTTCTGACTGTGTGCAGCTTGCTGTTGACAGTAGGGTACAACAATACGGCTTATTATCCTTCGGTGCATAACAACGATTACCAGAGTTCGCTCACCATTTTCAATTCTTCGTCGAGCGAATTCACCCTGAATGCTATGTCGCTGGTGTCTTTGCTGGTTCCGGTAATCCTGGTTTATATCTTTTTTACATGGAGGGCCATGGAGCGTGTGAAAATCGATGTGGAAGACGTGAACAAAGACGACCACGCTTATTGAAAACCGGTTTTAAGTTTGCATGATTTTTAGAACCGTTGGGTTGAAAACGGGTTTCTTATAGTTTCTGCTCCCGAATGTTTTGACATTCGGGAGCAGCTTTTTTATAGCTTCCGCTTCGATAGCGGGCGGAAAACCAGCAAGATAAACAATGCCGGATTGCCGGGCATGGGGAAATTTTACCGTGGAAATTTAAATTTAATCCAAGAATGTATTTAATCTGCACATTTGGATTAAATTTGCAAGGTGTGTGGAATAACCATTCTGAAAACCTGATTCAAAAAAACAAAAGGTATGATAGTTATTATTTTCGGTCCCCCGGGAAGTGGCAAAGGGACTCAATGCAGTTTGTTGGCGCAGAAGTATAACCTGAAGCACATTTCGACAGGCGATTTGCTCCGGAAAGAGATCCGGGAGGAAACCGAATTCGGTAGGAAAGTAAAGCTTTTTATGGCGGAAGGACTCCTGGTGCCGGATGAACTGATTATAGGCATGCTCATGAACGACCTCGACCTGGCGGACGGGCATTATGGTGGCATCCTGCTCGATGGTTTCCCGCGAACTATTGCACAGGCCGATGCGTTAGAAAAGAACCTGGAACGCCGGAATAAGAAAACTTCTGTCCTGATTGACTTGCGGGTCGACAACGAAGAGCTGGTTAACCGCTTGTTGTTGCGTGGTTACGAAATGGGGCGAATGGACGATGACCTGGAAACCATCAAGAAACGCTTGATGGTGTACGGCGAAAAGACATTCCCCGTGAAAGAATATTACAAGAATATTGACCGGTATTTGCCTGTCGATGGGAACGGGGAGGTAGAAGATATTTTCAAGCTTATTTGTTTGGAACTTGACAAAATACAAAAATTAAACACCTAACTCAAAAAAGGCAGGGATTCCAACAACCCATCAACTGGAAAATCTGGCAGGCTCAAAGTTCCATACGGCTTTAACGACAGAAAAACAGCGTATGAAACTACACCTCCTGGTTTTGGCAGCATGGGCTGCCACGAGTTATTGTTGTGGTCAGCTCGCATGGCCTACGAATGCTTGGGGCACCGCAACGAATTTATCGGCATTCCTACCTCCAAATACCACCGAGTTAAGCGGTTTGTTCTGGAACGAACACACAAACCGGTTGTATTGTGTTGGCGATGGAGGTACGGTTTATGTTCTTCAGTATACCCCCGGCACCATGCAGTACCGCCTGTGGGGAACTGCCACCGGACTGGGCGGTTCGGAGGGCGTAACACAGGTTGACAAAGCGGCCGGCGAATTTTATATTATCGACGAAGACAATTACGAGATCCGACGATTTACCTACAATCCCGACTTTTCTGCTGTCACGAAGGCAAACGCCTGGAAACTCCTGGACACTCCAATGCCCGATACCGGCAATATCGGGCCGGAAGGTATTGCCTTTGTGCCCGACTGGTACCTGCAACGGATCAACTTTGTAAGTTCACTCGACGGCCAGCCTTATTTGTCGACCCGCGGGATGGGCGGCTTGATGTTTCTTGCACACCAAAACGGCGGGTATATCTGGGTTTACGACCTGAACCCGCGGGTTGATGACGATTTGGTTTTTGTGGGGAAGTACAAGACCGGGCGTGCCGAAAGTTGCGACCTTTCGTTCGATTATTCCACTGGCATGCTGTACATTCTTCATAATATTGATGAAAATTACCTGGAAGTTACCAACCTGTCGACAACTTTCACAGAGGGCGAATATAAATTTAATACGACAAACGAGTATTACCTTGCCAATCCCCCGGGCGATGTGAATGTGGAGGGCTTTGCCATTGCACCCAAATTCCCCACCGAAGATGCCATGGGTGCATGGCTGTGCCGCGATGTGTCTACATACCCCGAAACTGCCGATGCAATTCGCTGGTTCAATCCTTTCGCCGTTGATGGCCCCGACATACTGGCAGGCCTGGACAATAACCAGGGGGAAAGGACAGTATCTGCTTTCCCGAATCCGGCTGTCGAAAAGTTGACCATAAACGTGGCTGGCATTGGGCAACCCAGCCGGTTAACCATTTGCAACTCCTCGGGACAAACAATCCAAACCCTGGCGCCAGCTTGCTTTCCTTGTGTTGTGCCGACACAACAACTGCCGGCAGGATTGTACATCCTGAAGGTAGAATTTCAGGAAACGGGCCAACCGGTTTTCCTGAAATTCACCAAGCTGTAATGCCGAATCAACCGGTATGAAAACAATATAGCGCCGTGGAATCCTTTCCATATATCCATACAGCCGGGCCTGCAACTGCCTTCTACCAAACTGTTTATTTCTTCACCAACTTGAACTCTTTTCTGTCGCCGTTTGCCCATGTGACAGTAAGGAAATAGATGCCACCGGGCAGGCTTGAAGTGTCCAGCTGGTTGCTGGTTTCTTGCGGAAAGTCCATCATGCTCTGCCCGGCCAGGTTTTTCAGGCAAATCCCCGAAACCGATTCCTCTGTTTGCAGGTTGATATTGTTTGTAAAGGGATTGGGGAATACTTTCGTACCCATGTAATTGTTGTCGTCGGTGCCATTTCGTATTGCATACACCACCGCTGTTCCGGGCGAGGCAATGTTGCCCAGGTTGTTTTCCGAAACATAGGTAAATTGGTTCGAATTGGTTCCTGTTATTGTCCCGACTTCACTTACGCCGGCAGTAACAAGTCCTCCTTCCAAATCGTAGCTCCAATAAAACGACAAACCCGGATCCGATGCTCCGAATGTGGCGCGCGTTACTTCTTCCCCAAGTTCATCGTAAAGTATGATGGCATCGCCCTTCGAGGATAAGCTGACATCGGTCCCGAAATAATAGCCTACTGCCAGGTCATTTGCATTTGCACCCCAGAATTGTTTGAAAAGCGAAATTTCAGTTTCATGGGTAAGGTCTTCGACTTCGAGGAATACCACCGATTTTCCGGGCTGGATGGTTGTTTCCCCCAGAAGCGGGACAGACAGGCCGATGTTGAAAGTGTTGTCATCCATTTTCCAGCCGGTGATATCCACTGTCTCGGTACCATAGTTCGTGATTTCGAACCAGTCGCTTATCACACCCCCACTGTTCGAAACAGCCTCGGTGACACGGATTAGCGCATTGTGGGCTTTTGCAAACGGCACAATCAAGAATGTTGATAAGGCAAGCAGCAGGTAAATTTTTCTCGATTTCATAAATTTTTTCCTTTCTTTAGTTAAGTGGTGTTTATTGATTAACAACATTGAAACGGAAATGTTTCTTTGTTGTTCAAAAAACATTTCTGTTTCATGGCGAGCAAGCCTGGTTAATAACCAATTGGAATACAATCGCTAAACGAATATTACCGGATGTTTGTCACGAGATTAAGCCTGAATACCTACAAAACTACCTGGACGAATTCTGTTATAAATCCAATAGAAGATATTTTGGTGAAGACTTACTTGACAGGCAAAAACAAAAAAATCCACCGCAAGCAGGAGTATATTTCCAAAGGTCTTGCAGTGGGTTTTATAGTTTTCTAAAATAGGGCAGGGTGGTCAGTCCATTGTTTTCCCTTCATTCATTTTCTTCAATCTCAACAGGGCTTCGATATAATAGTAGTCGGCATAAATAATGGATGCATCCACTTCCGAGTGGTTGGGCCAATGTCCTGTGGAATGGCGTAAAAAAGCCTGGCTTCCATTTCCACATTGGTAGGCAGGAGAACTGAGGGATCGAAGCATTTTGACTGCTGCTTCCTTGTAGTTTTTCCCTTTGGGGTTGTCCAGGTAAGTGGAAAGCTCAAGCAAGCCCGAGGCCACCACCGCCGCTGCCGAAGCATCCCGGGGTGCGTTGGGTATGGCAGGGTCGTCAAAATCCCAGTAAGGCACATAATCTTTGGGCAGCCTTTTCAGGTAAGCATCGGCTAACTTCAGGACAAAATCGAGGTATTTCGGGTCTTTCGTTTCGCGGTAACACATTGTGTACCCGTAAATAGACCAACCCTGGCCTCTTGCCCACATCGAGTTGTCGGCATATCCCTGGTGGGTAATCCCTTTTATTTTCTTTCCGGTAATGGTGTCGTAAACCACCACATGGTAACACGAATAATCGGGTTTGAAATGGTTTTTCATGGTGGTGTTCGCATGTGACACGGCCACATCGTAAAGTGCTTTGTTCCCACCATTTTTGGCAGCCCAGAACAAGAGTTCCAGGTTAATCATATTGTCTATGATGGTGTTATGCGGCCAACCCTTGCCTTTTACTTCACGCGGCCAGGAAAGAATGGTACCCACTTTGGGATTGAACAAGGTGGCAAGCGTATCGGCTGTATTCAGGATTATTTTCTTGTACTCGGGATTGCCCGTCAAACGGTATGCGTTGCCATAACTGCAAAACACCAGAAATCCCAAATCGTGGTCGTAAGCCGGCATTTCGGACAAGAATTTCAGTGAAGCGGTAAATCTTTCAGCTTCTTCCTTGATTTTCTTGTCACCCGTAAATTCATAATCGTACCATAGAACACCAGGCCAAAAACCAGCCGTCCACTCCTCTTTGGTTGCTTTCCGGCAATTCCACTTGCTTTCTCCCTTGAGGATATTGCGTGGCATCAGCGTGTAATCGATACCCGAACCGCTCTTTAATTCGGTTAAGGTTCCAGCTGTGTGTGCAGCACAATACTTCAAAGCCGGAATCACGAAATTCTTACTATTCTTTCCTTCACCGGAAATTGACAGGAGAATAACTAAACCCAATAAAACCTTTTTCATACCTTAAAAAAACTATAATTTTATATGAGACAGGGAGATACCAACTGCTTCCACGGTCTAGGGGTTTCCTACCCTGAACCAGTCCACATCCACCCAGCCACGATTGCCCGAATTGTAGGGCTTGACTGCAAATACGCCTACCTTTGCCCCTATCCATTTTCCTTGGCGGGCAACGAACGTGTCGCCTGCCACGCTAAACTTCCTATTATCCAAGCTGTACGAGAAAGTACATTTCCCGCCTTTTTCAACTTTTACACGGAAATAAATGTCTTTCAGGTAGTTGTATGAACCAACCCTGTATATTTTGTCGAAATCAAATTCGCCCAAGGTCTTGTGCGTTTCGGGGTTCTTCTGTTCGGCATCGGTACAAACCACCTGTTCCAGCATAACCTTGCCGCCATTCTTCACCAACGACAAGTACGAATAATTCCAACCCATGACAATGATTCCGGCACGGTCGCCGTTTTCCTTGGCTGTGAAAGTGGCTTTCATGGTGGCTGTGAACTCCTCGGAGGGGAATTTTTGCAGAAACAAGTTCGGGACTTCCCATAAATTTACAAAATTCTCGCTGAGGTAATTGGCATAAATACGCATACAACCCGATGAAAGCGGCATTCCATAATAGTCCTTGTAATTCGCGTGCCACTGCCATTGCAAGCCGATTTTCCCGTTGTCGAATTCATCGCTTTCGGCGGGGGTTTCAACGAGGTAAGTTTTTCCAATATCCGGTTTTTTATAGACCGAAACCGGCTCGCCACACCCATCGCCATCCTTATCCACACCTATCACCGGCCAGTCATTCACCCATTTCATTGGGTTCAAATGCAATACACGGCCATACATCGCTTTTTCCTGGAAGTTCAGGAACCACGATTCGCCTGCGGCAGTTTCTACCCAGGCTCCCTGGTGTGGCCCGTTGATATTGGTTTTGCCCTGTTTCATGACAATCTTCGGCTCGTAAGGCCCGTAAACATTTTTCGAGCGCAAAGCCAGCTGCCAACCACTTTCAACCCCTCCCGCGGGGGCAAGAATATAATAATACCCGTTTCGTTTGTAGAACTTTGGCCCTTCGACAGTATGGTTAACGCCATCGTTCCCGTCGAAAACAACCACAGGGTTGGAAATGACCTTGGTTCCTTCAGCATTCATTTCCGAAACCGTAAGCACCGAGTTGATACCCGAACGGCTTCCAGCCCAACCATTTGCCAGATAAACCTTGCCGTCCTCATCCCAAAGTGGCGTAGGGTCTATCAACCCTTTGCCAGCCTTGACCAGCACCGGTTTTTCCCAGTCACCCCCGGTATCGCTGGTCTTGGTCATGTAAATACCAAAATCAGGATCGCCCCAGTAAATATAGAATTCGCCCTGGTGGAAACGGATGCATGGAGCCCAAACCCCTCTGCCATGTTGCGGTTTGGAGTAGAAGTCGTCCGGTTCCAGGGTTTTGAGTGCATGCCCTATTATTTCCCAGTTCACCAAATCATTGGAATGAAGTATCGGCAACCCGGGGGCACAATTAAAACTCGAAGCCGTCAGGTAAAAGTCGTTACCAACCGCACAGACATCCGGGTCGGAATAATCGGCATGGAGAACAGGATTCTTGTAAGTCCCGTTGCCATTATCAGCCTTCCATACCCCTGAAACGTAAGATTGCCCGCTTATCAAAGCAGGCAACAACAATAAAAAAACGAGTAAATCGGTTTTAATTCGTGCCATTGAATATACATAGTCTTTATGACTATCAATAATAAGTACGAATTGACAAACCGATTTACTTATTCGGGAAAAGATTTTTTTTGCTGAATCAATGGAATTATCACAAGTATTTTTAGACAAGTAAGTGTCCCATAAATAGGAATGGATATTGGAATCCCGGAGGAATTCAATTTCTCAATAACCAAGCTGACTGTTGGTTCACATCCAAGTCCTTCGGACTTATATCAAATACACAGGGAGCCTTATCCGGACTCACGTTGGTTTATATTATCAGAATTGCTCAAAATCCATTACACTGTAAATGCAGTAATACAAGCGAATTACGAACACTTACCAGGCACAATAGCCGTATGTAAAATAAAGAAACAGCAGTTCTGTCACTAAGGAGCAGAAACTCAACGCCAGGCATGGTGCATCGGGATTTTACCGTTTCCGAAACATTAGGCAGGCTCGCAACTTGTAACCCGTAACTAATCTATCAGCCTACTTCTTGTAAGCCTCCAACCCTTTGTTGAGGAATGCTGCAAACTCATCCGCATTGTAATTGGCACCTTGCGGCTTTTCAAGCAGTTTGCCAGCGGGCGAAAGCAGCACGTAGAAGGGCTGGGAATTCGCATTGTAGTTCATAGCCTGGAAATCGCTCCATTTGTTGCCAATGGTTTTGATTCTTTTCCCGCTGAACTTCGAGACATACTGCTCTTTGGCTGGCAATTCCGTCTTGTCGTCCACATAAAGCTGGATCAACACATACTCATTACTCAAAATTGCAAGAACCTGTTTGGTCGACCACACATCGGCTTCCATTTTCCGGCAATTCACGCAGGCATGGCCTGTAAAGTCAATCATTACGGGCTTGTCCACCTGCTTGGCATAAGACATGCCTTCATCGTAATCGAAAAAAGCATCGAGGTTGAGCGGCGCATGGAACTTGTCGCTGTATTTGTGCGCAGAATGAGCCCCCGCCACTTTATTTCCGCCCCCTAAACTACTGGTATACAAATCAAAATCCTGGGTTTGCTGCGGTGGTAGGAAAGCGGCAATCGACCGCAGGGGCGCTCCCCAAAGTCCCGGAATCATGTAAATGGTGAACGACAAGGTAATGATAGCCAGGAACAGGCGGAAAACGGAAATGGATTTCAACTCGCTGTCGTGCGGAAAACGCAATTTGCCCAACAGGTAAAAGCCCATCATGCCGAAAATCACAATCCACAGCACGAGGAACACCTCGCGGTCGAACCAGTTCCAGTGGTACGCCAGATCCACGTTCGAGAGGAATTTCAGCGCCAGCGCCAGTTCGAGGAACCCCAGCACCACTTTTATGCTATTGAGCCAGCCGCCCGATTTGGGCATCGATTTCAGCCACGAAGGGAACAGGGCAAAAAGCGTGAAAGGAATGGACAAGGCCAGCGCAAACCCGAACATGCCCACGGCAGGCCCCATGTACTGGCCCATGGTGGCAGCCTGCACAAGCAATGTCCCGATAATGGGGCCGGTACACGAGAACGACACCAACGCCAGCGTGGCAGCCATGAAAAATATGCCCGAAAGCCCGGTTTTGTTGCTTTGTTCGTCGGTTTTATTGACCCATTTCGAAGGCAGAGTCATTTCGAAGGCGCCTAGGAACGAAGCCGCAAAAACCACCAGCAACAGGAAGAAAAAGAAGTTGAAAATGCCATTGGTCGAAAGGCTGTTCAGTGCATCCGCACCGAATATAATGCTGATTAATAATCCGATACCTACATAAATCACAATAATTGATACTGCATAAATCAATGCTTTGCCAATGCTGCTTCCTTTGTCCGACGATTTGGTGAAATAGCTCATCGTGAAAGGCACCATCGGGAAAATGCAGGGCATGAGGAACGCCGCAAAACCACCCAGCAATCCGGCCAGGAAAATGGCCCACAGGGAAGTCGACTCGCCATCCGAATCGACCTGTGAAACAGTGGCGGCAGAATCGGCCGCAAATTTCTTCACTTGCCCGGCAAGGGCATTTGTATCTGTACCGGAAACTTGCACCGAAGTGTCTTTTCCGGGGCCGTTGGTTTCTGCCTGCCCTGCCGTTGCAGGCAAGGTGGCACCTTTCACTTTGATGCTAAAAGGAACCTCTTCGGGAGGCAGGCATTGTTCGTCGTTACAGGCCATATATTCCAGGCTTCCGTTGACGGTCGGTTCATCTTTTTTAAGCTTTATTTTTTGGACAAAAACAGCTTTGTCCGAAAAATAAGAAACCTCCATTTCAAAAGCCTTTTCATAAACCTTCGTAACCATCGAAGTTTCCGTCACAGAACCAACCAATTCATAATCGGCCGATTTGGCGAATTTGAAAGAAGTAGGCACCGGGCCACCTTTCCCGATAAACTGCGAATAAACGTGCCAATGCTTATCGATAGTAGCGGTGATGACGAGTTCGGCTTCACCTGCCGAAGTGTTCCGGCTGGCAAACGACCATTTTACAGGGTTCTCAATCTGTGCAAAACTACTCAACGCGATTGTCAGCGACAATGCCAATAAAATTTTCCTGAACATATTTATATATAGTTACGAGTTACAAGTTACGAGTTACAAGTTACGAGTTACAAGTTACGAGTTACAAGTTACAAGTTACAAGTTACGAGTTACAAGATACAAGTTACAAGCTTGTGTGCCTGCAAAAATAACAAATTCCGGAATACATCCAAGTATTTAAATGAACATATTAATATATATTCATATTTTAATGAAGCGACAAGCAGACTGACTAATTGAAATCGAAAAAGGTTTGGAATGCTTGATAGCCTTTCATAACGAGTGATTGAATCTATCATTGACCAAAAGGCTGTTCTTCCATCCACTCCAGAATATCCCCGGGCTGGCAGTCCAACTCCTTGCAAATGAGTTCAAGCGTACTGAAACGGATGGCTTTGGCTTTACCTGTTTTCAATATCGAAAGGTTGGCCGGGGCTATGCCCACCTTGTCCGACAGGTCGTTCAGCGAGATTTTCCGCTTCGCCATCATCACATCCAGATTAACTATTATTGGCATGGCTTTATACTACTAAATCGTTTTCCTGTTGGATTTTAAACCCGCGCAAAAACACGGCGAACAATACAGAAACCGCTATACCGATAAAAAGCAGATTGGCATCCTGTTTATAAACATCCATGTCCAGCTCGATATTGCCATCCTGGAAATTATCCAGCAGAAAGAAATATCCCAATTTGATCACGACAAAAAGCAAAGGAGTTATCAACGTTATAAAAGTTGCCTGTCGAAGCATTTTTACATTTTCAGGAATAAAGAACCGCCCCTTAGCGATATTGTATAGCATTTTAAGCAACACCAATGACACCACCATGTACATAAGCATAAACGCGAACATGAAGAATATCGAACCATATTTGGCAAAGTCGTATACCCCCTTACTTAAGGGCAGTAGAATTGACTTGCTTTCCTTGTCGTAAAAATAACCGAGCCGGGATTCCTTCATCACCCAATCGGTATGGTTTCCGCGGGTTGACCGAAGAACATACTGCCTGAAAAAAGGTATCCCGTTTTCCACATAATAAACACTCTTCATCCCAAATTTCGCATCCACTAATTTTAGTTTCCAGCCTTTCAACACATAGAAATAACTTTCGGGCGACCTGAGAGAGAATAAATCCATAAGTCTTTTGTGTCCGATAGCACCGTTTTTTAAAAATTCAAGCTTTCCCGCCCCTCCAAATGGCGAGAACACCATGTCTCCCAATGATCCGTTTTTTAGTCTTCTAACGGTTTCAACACTATCGGTCAATCTCTTATACCGATCGTGAGGTAAAGAACCCGGTATTTGTTCATCAACCGGTTTCAGACTGTCGCTGTATGAGGCAGTGACAGTCGTATTAGAAATAAACCTTCCACTTCCTAACGTAGAAAATGAAACAAAAACATGGATAAAGAAAAACAAAACAAAGGCAAAAGAAATAGCCCATAAAACGTAAATTGCCTTATTCGACTTCAATGGATTGTCCTTATTCATATTGATTCATATTTATGTGAATGATTGGACAAATATAAATATATTTATTGATATACAAGACATATTTATCGTTTTTCGATATTTATTTATCAAATATCGTCTCTCCATTCCAACCACGAGGTTTAAATACATCACTTGAACTTTGTGTTAATTCAACCAAATATATTTTATTAGAGAGATAGACACCCGTCACTTTATTCCATCGCTCGCCAATCCACTTTCCCTTATCATTCCATTGTATGTAAAGCGTGTCCGAATCGACCAAACGGAACCTTAAATCTATATTCTGACCAACCATGGATGGATTTAACCTATGCTCAAGTATATGTTCGACCAAGGTACTGTCGGAAGTGACGGTGTATTTCCCCGCCATCACAAGGTGTTTTTCCTGCAGGACAGCAGGATCAGAATCGGCCCTGTTGCCAACGATAAAAGTCCGGAACGTACTGTCGGCATTGACCACTTTATAATTGCGCGAAACGATATCTACCAGCTCACCCTGAGAACCCATCACCCCGGTTTGCCGCCAGGTGCCGTAAAGTTCACTTACTGCCGGTCTGTTAGTTTGGGCTTTTAGAGTTGCAAATAATAGAATTGCACTCAAACATAAAATTAATTTTTTCATTTTTTTATCTGATTTTTTGTGTCAATCTGCTTTAATATTGATTGCGGTTGCAACTTATTTTCAATTTCATCATTGTAGTTTATCATAAACTTGTTCAACCAAATATCACCACCACACCTGTTTCCCATCCTCGTAAGTAAAAATTCGTTCTTCATGGCCTTTGGTCAGGTTGCGTAACAAGAATAAGGCGTTAGTGGGAACGTTTTTATAGGTCAGGGAATAAGTTTGCTTGTTTCCTGTCTGCCGCCCCAGCGAATACCAACCATTGTCCCAGTAAAACAATTCATAGAGTTCGCCATCGCGGATAAAATTATCATCATTCCGGGGTAAATAGACAAGCTTGGATATTTGACGCGGGCTATCAAATTGCATTGCCACCCAACCGTTCCACGATTCGAAAGCATGATAATAGGTCAATGGATCCCCATCAAAGGCTTTGGATATTTCCTTCCCTTTAGGCGTGTGCCCGTTACCGGACAGTTTACCCGACAGTTTTTGTGGATTCCCTGCTTCGTACAACTCAATTTCGGCCATTTCGCCGTTTGAATCTTTCGGACCTTTATACCGGAAATAGCGGTAGGGTTTATCCAGCGAAACATCAATCGTATTATACCTGATTTTCACGCTGTCAGGCGTTACATAAGCATCAACATACTGGCTGAACAACGAGTCGTTCGAGAACTGGAATTGTCCCCCTGCTTTGGGTTTACTAAAATACATCAGGTAAGCATCTGTATATTTCCGTTCCACCACTATTGTTTGTTTATGCTTCACATCCGGCTTGAGTATTTCCTGCCTTCCCGATTCGCGTACCAATACAGGATAGGCAGCCGGAGAGATATAATCATTGCAATAATACACAGGCAAATACACCGCTCCCCGGTTCATGGTAGTGAACAAGGCTTTTTTATTTTTCACTTCTGCCCATGCTACCGGTATCCAATCGCGATTGTCGAAGACCGCCAGGTACGAAAAGCGATTGTTGTGGGGTGAAGGCTGATTAAGTTCAATATTCAAATCGGCTCCCGGAAAGTATTCGCCCGACACATCCTTAAAACAGGGAGATTCAAACAAATAGGGGATTTCTTCGTTGCCATGAATCATGGCCAGGCTATTCGGCTGCTTGGCATAAGTAAGTCGGTAAACTTTAGGAGCTATCCAGTTCACATTCGTTTTCGTGTTCAGGTGTTCACCCAGTACAGGCAAACTTCCAAAGGCAAAGTCCAATGATTTTTTATCATAACCGTACAAACTGTTCCATTCATGACCCATACTCCGCTTTGCCCACTGGGGTGTATAATCCATTGCCACCGGCAAACCTATAGACCGTCCCGCATATATGGCCATGTAACTATAATCGCGGCATGTACCTACACGAAGTTTTTCGAGCAAACGAGCCCCGAAATCGGGAATACCCACCGGATAATAATATAAAGCCAATGAAATGTCGTTTTTAAGTGCAGTACAAATTTCTATATTCGAACTTTTACCCAGTTCCATTTTTTTCTTCTTCAATATAGGAGCAACAAAATCATCCCGGTACAAATCGCGCCATTCTTCTACCGGGCTATCACTGACTTTATAGGGCAGCAGGTATTCGCAAAACTCACCGAAGTTCAAATGCCGGGCATAGGGACTTTTCCACGCTTCAAAAGCCTGGTCGATATTTTTTATCAAATAAGCCGAATTTACAACCTGCAAATCCGGTATCTTTTGCAAACCGTTTTCCAAAGTATCCCCATAATTCCTAAACACGTAATTGAAAGCAAAATTTTGAGCACCCACATTCGTCTCCTTGTGGAAGACCGAATCCAAATGCTGGCAGAATTTATCCCAGCCTTTGCCCTTGTAGCTGAAATGCGCATCCATGTTTTGAAGCAGAAACAAGGTGGCTTTCAGTTTTAATGTATCCCTACGATGGACGGCGTAATGGCGAACCACCTTCTGCAATTCCTTTTTATTGCTTCCCGCTTGCTCGTATATAGGTGTAAGAAGTTTGTTATATGGGTTGCAAGAGTACAATACGCTTGCAAACAAGATGATATAAGTAATTTTCAGTTTAGCCTTCATTGTTTCCGGGTTATTATTTCTTTCATTTCTTTCTTTATCTCTACAATATCATACGATGGTATTTTTACCGGCTTATCAATAATTTGTTTTGCCAGCTTCCGGGCTTCGGCATCCCGACCCTGGAGCCGGTACAATTGCACCAGACAGTAAAGCGGTATAAACCGGTTGGGAACCATTTCATACGCCAGTTTCAGGTGTTGTTCGGCTTGTGCATATTGCTTCTGTTGCTGGCAGTTATCGGCAAGGGTCAATTGCACATCGTTGTCGTTGTAAAGTTGGCTGCATTCTGTCATTAGACGATTGCTTAGTTTCCATTCGCCTATGTAGTTCAGTTCGGCGGCATAGTTGTAAAGGAACAGCCCCTCGCCACGCATCCAGGGGTAAAGCCGTGCATATTCGGGTAATACCTTTCGGGTTTCGCCGGCCAACGACCGGCGGGCTATTGAATTCCAATAGTATTCGTTGTAAAACATTTTGCCCGTGAGGGCAATCATGCCTACCAAAACAACAAGCGCTACAGGTTTCAATACACTCACTACCGAAGCCGGAACCCGAAAATGCTCCGGTTCGTGGCGCATTATCATTGCCACAGAAAACACCAGCATGAGCCTGACAAAAGGGTAGTTGAGCGGATAGGAGAAACAGGCAAAAACCGCAACGCCCAACAGACACAGCATAAATACTCGGTTTTCTGTTCTATCACGATTTCGGCGATAAGTACGAATGACCAGCCAACCGATGACCACCAAAAGCAATACCCCCACTATCCCTTGCTCCACCCATAACAGCAGGTATTCATTGAATGGATGCTTGACAATATCGGCAAGTTGCATGTATTTACTACCAGGATGATGCCGGAAATAATCGGCCTGATAAAGCATATACTCCCGCAGGCCCCCCCCCGCCCCATGTCCCAGTAACGGTTTATCGGCTATCATGCGGGCTGAACATTGCCAAATCAACAACCGCCCATCGGCAGAGTCCTTTTTCCAAACATACAGGCTACCGATTAATAGCGCGACAACAATAGCAAACACGCCAACGACCGCTCTTTGTTTACAGCGCTGCCGCCATTTAGCGGGCAATAGCCCTACTAACCAAGTTGCACTAATTACCACCAATGCCAGAATACCTGCCCGCGATTGTGCCAACACAATACCTGCAATGATTACCGATGCCGAAACAATTCCCAATAGTTTTAAAAACCACTTCTGCTCCCGCACAATATGCAAGGCAAAGGGAAAACACGCCACCAATGCGGCTGCAAATCCTGCCGGATTATCAAAACTGCCACTGATGCGGAATGAAGGGGCAGCTATGTTTTGCCACCAATGCATATACTGTCCCAACCCATAGACTGCCTGGGCCATGCCTGTAAAGACAAGCCCGGCAAACAGCCATTCAATAGTTAGTTCTGTTCTTTTTATCACCAAATAGAATAAGAATAGCGAAAATCCGGAGAGTATCCACTCTTGATTAAAACTTCCACTAATAAATACCCCATTTACAACAGCAAAGAAAAGAAAGCCTCCAGCTAATATCTCAGAAACTGAAAATCCAACCGCTTGTTTATACTTCTGTATTATGCCTATAATTACCACTACCAAACAACCTCCGGCAGCTATATAGAGCGTAGGTGCCGGGGGATTGGCAAAATGGGTGGAAACAAGGAATATGCTTAGAGTAGATGTAGCAAGAAGCAAAGATGAATTAATTCTTTTCATAAAGTTTACAGCAGAAGAACAAAGGGAAACAATGAATGATTGCCCTTTACTGATTTTTGTTGGATGTAATGTTTCCTTTTTTTTACTCCCAAACGATGAAACTATGCGGGGTAAAGCAACCTACTATTATGATTTATGTTCCCAAGTGTTTCTCAACTTAATTAGAACATACACGCTACCTATTGATTATTTAATTTTCTTCCCTCTTATTTTCCCATTGAAATACTTTGGAGATTTATAAAATATCAGAGACTTTACAAGCCTTAAAAAACAATTGAATATCGTACTCAATCAAATTGGATTAAAATATGACATTAATTTTTATTGATCACTTATAATCGAAGATTAATTATCAATGTTTAGCAATAAAAATATCTTTAGCAAAAAAATCCATAACTACTTTATTTGTTACAATACTGCAAATCACATAATTAATATATGATTTCCCTAAATATTCAAACCTGACCGCATATACCTTATCTCCAAATTGTACTTTAGAACTAAACTCCATTTGAATTTGAATCCTGCCAATTAACAATTTTTCTATTAGTAAGCGCCTTATTTCTGTAAGATCAAGCAGAGATGCATCTTTTTTCTTATTTATATAAATATCTATATAATTAGTTGACAATGAATCCACATAATAAATTTTAGATACCGAAAACTTATGATTAATATTGTACGTGTAGAATGAATGATTAAAGCCACTTATTGTATCATCTCTTATGAATTCATAATCATAACACTTAAGCCTCATAGTGTCAACATTAAAATCAGTTGTGAGTAATTTAATCGCTTTTGCCCTCACGCTATCGGTCAATATCTCTTTTGGTCTTCCAAACAAACCTCTGACATCATATAATTCTGAATGTTTATATCCTGGTCTGACATAAAGATTTCGGGATTTATGCCCATTTCTTTCTCCATTTAATCCTGATATTGAGTTATAAAGTACTTCAGGTCCCGAAAAATAATTTCGGTAATAGTTATACCTTAATGAATCATTGATTGTTTCTATATATTTATAACGAATGTATTTGTATTCTGCAGAATTAGTAATATTATTAGCTGTCCAGTTGGTAATGAGATTTTCGAAGTTTGCTTCGCAATTAACTAATTTTTTTCCCACTTCATATATCGATCTTTCATTCTGAGCATTTAAACTAAAAATACTTATCAGCACAAATATTTCAATAAATAATCTCTTTGCCATAAACAAATATTGGTTTTTTAATTAATTTAATTTATTATAAAAACTACTGCCGTATCATATCGTTCATGCCAGCAGTTTCTAAAATCAACACTTAAGTAATAGAAAGGAAATAATGTCATGTTTTACAAAAACACTAAAATGGCATAAGAAAGAAAATGTAGTACTCTTTTGAACTCCTTTTGCACTTTCATTCGGTTGTTTAGCCCGCTAAACGCCCTCGTTCAAGCCCAAATCCATTCCAAAATAACTATTAGAAAATCTGACATTATTTTCTTTCTATTACTTAGAATGCGAATTGTAAAACTATTCACGTAAATCATCAGTACCAACATGATCCTCACCCGTACTACCTTCTCCACCACCAGAAATAGTAAAACCAGTGCCATTCCATGACAAGCTTAAAGACACTGCAGTACCATGCGAATAGGCATACGCATAATCTAAATGACCACTATTACCTTCAACAAATGACTTAGATCGAATATCAGCAACACAAGAAAAACCAATAAGTGCATCGTGAACTGCGCTCATAGAATAATCATCAATTGATTTTGAAGCTCCTATTTGTGTCCCAGTTACTTTACAATTAATCTCATAATACCATACTCTCATTCCGAAATAATTATGTGCTTCTGCAGTCATTGGACTCATTGTCCAACTAACTGGGATTGGTATTTCTGAATTGGATTTAAATCGAACCTTTCTTATAGGAAGCTTTTGACTATAAGTTGTCAATGGAGAAGAAGCGCATATGAAATAAAGAAAATTATCATATACAATACCTTTTTTCTCTGAAACAAGGCACTTAGTTATAATATTTGCTCCTTTATATTTCCATTCAATATTTACGACACCTAAATCATTTTGTTCAAAATCATATATTACATTTGCAGTCAATGAATTGCTATATTTTTTATGGATATTAGCCCTATCTTCATTCGTTAAAGGTATTATCACATCTAAAAGTTCTTTAATATATTCTTTTTTGCCGCTATAATCATTCATCGTAAATCCATTATTTTCATATACAGGTAAAATTGTTGTATAATTTGCAATATCCAACTTAATCTTTTCAAGTTCTTGGATGTTATTTATTTTCCCAACATAATCAAAATTCAAAAGTTCGAGTTCATCTTTTGTAAGTAATGAATCATTTTCTATTATTTTATTTAATTGTGCCTTCCAGATAGAAGCTCCTCTAGGTGCTTCATATACTTTATCTAAAACCTTAAATTCAATTTTAGAGTTATCAACAGTAGCAACAGATGCAATATCTTCATTACCACATCCTTGCAACCCACTCAAAGCAACCACTAGCACCACAGCAGCAGCCGCTGACAACATCATTTTCTTATTGATAAACTCTTTCATAAATCCTGTAAGTGATTTTGTATTGAAGTTGGCTGCCACCCGTGCGGCACCAAAAGTTTTCTTTTCCATGTTTTTTTTGTTTTTTATTTTGTTTTTAAATCAATTGCGTATTGGCTGCATCCATGAACTCAACAGCCTGAAACACGTGGTTCCTGAGTTTACATTCTTTTTTGTTACTTTTGTGCCACTTTTCTTCGTTCATTAGGAGGAAGCGGGGCGGAAGGGTGTTGCCTGAACCTTTGCGGGAGTTTGGTAATCGCTTTTCCGTCCTTTTCCCTGTTGTTATTACTATTTTTCCCTACCTCTATTTTACCTAATTAAAGAATGAACCACAAGATGAATAATGCTTCCAGCATTATTTTTTAAAAGGGAAAATTGAGATTTCGTGGAGTATTTTTTTTGTGAAATTTCTTTTGTCCTCTATTGCGCCTTTTGTGGTTGAAATATCCCTTGCGTTTTATTTTAGCCGGGTAGAATTATCCAGCCTCAAGGTTTCCATTATCCATCCGCGGTTTTCATTCCCTGGCTGGGAATCGGAAGCATTCCATGCGGCGCAATTGCTTTTGCAATATTACACATACTTAAAATAGCGTGCAAGTATTTTTTTACCAAATGTGCTGAACGGTCGGAAAAATATGCTAAACGGTAATATTTTTCAGTTTGCAGTAGCGGCATTCCCCCTGTTTACCAAGGGCAGCCTTTATTTCGGAATAGGCCAGGATAATTCCGGCTTGTCTACGGCATGCTAACGGGAAGGATTTAACGGGTGTAACTACCTGGCAGGAATTGTCAGCAGTTGTAAATTCACTTACATACAGCAGGTTAACCCATACCGATTTATTGCATGCCCTGAAAAAAGGGGGCGCATGCTGGCTTATGACGCTTAACGAACCGGTAAAAAGGAACTTTTCGGTTTGCGTATGCAATTTCAGGTAGGGTCTTTCGGTTTCGATAGCAATAATATCTTCGAAGGGGTAGAAACAAAGCCCTGTTTCCTTCATTATTTCGAGTCCTTTGCCGTTAAGCAATTTCAGTGTGTTTCTCATTCGTTGAAGTCAGTATAGAATAATCGCTCGGTATCCCGGGGAATGTGGAGATTACCTGCCAGGCGGCGGGCAGGCTCAACACAACAGGAATATACATTTGCTTGGTTAAGTTTTTTTTTGGCAAATATATAACATTGTAAGCGCAGCACAGCCGTTTTGGGAAACAAAAAAAGTCCCATATTATAATATGGAACTTCTCTTGTTGATTTTTTCGCCCTCCCCAAAAACCATGAACAGTATCGAGGGCAGGACAAACCACCGAGGCATTAGACGACGTATCAACAAATCCGGTTCATGCAAAAAAGCTTATGCCCGTCTTTCCTGATGGTGTGGAAAACATGGAAACCCAGTTTGTTGTAAATACCGATATTGGTGGCATTGGCCGTTTCGAGGTAAAGGGTGGTTTGCGTGTTGCTGAGTTTCTGGGTCATGAACTCGATCATCTTTCGGGCATACCCTTTTCCACGGCTTTCGGGCAGCACGCCTATGGTGTATAAATGTGCGAAACGGCCTGTATGGGGGTGGCACATATGCACAAGCTTGTCCATTTCCAGTATCCGCCACGTGGAGGCTAGCCCTATCTGGAATAAGAAGGACAAGTTGCGCCAAATGTATTTCCAGCTTATTTTTTCGCGGGTGCTCGTGTTCCACAACGCCACAGCCGTGTTGTCATCGTTCAGGTATATTTCGCCCTTGTTGAAACTTTCTTCAAACACATAATCCATGATGATACGCAACTTATTCTTGTTTCTCGATTTTTCGAGTAAAAAACCGATGTGCGGGTCGTGTACAAATGATGTCGTGAGTATATCGACAACAACTTCCTTGTCTGTAATCTTTGCCTTTTTCATTTTTTTCTGAAATACAATTTAGTTAATGAACAACACTGTGAACCAATCCAGAAGAATTTCCCCGAATGGTTCACAAAAATCGGCATTTAAAGGCAGGAAAATTTTGAGAAAAGTCAAAAAAATGCTGTTAAAAAATTATTTGCTTCGGATTCGGCTAAGGGTTTCCTGGGAAATGCCCAGGTAGGAGGCAATATGGCCCAACGAAGCCCGCTTCAGAATGTAGGGATGTGTGCTGACAAGTTGCGCATAGCTTTCGCGTGCTGTCTGGTACTGCAACATGAGTGTACGGTTCAGCAGGTCGAGGTAATACTTTTCGGTAAGCAGGCGTCCGGCATAGTTGAACTCCGGGAAAAGGCGGTATATTTCGTTTAAATCCTGGTAGGAAATGGCATACAGGATGCTGTTTTCAAGCGCTTCTATGTTTTCATATCCCTGCTTTTGCGATACGAATGAGTAGGTGGATGTTGCAAAATCGTTCTCGAAACCAAACCAGGCAGTGATTTCCTTCCCCTGCTGGTAATGGTAGCCACGCAGAGCGCCTTTGCGGATAAAAAAAAGCTGGTGGCACACTTTGCCCTCCCGCACCAGCAGTTCGCCTTTGCGCACCCGCCGGATGGTTATCGCCGACCTTAGTTTGTCTTTCAGTTCATCGCTCAAACGCATTTGCATTTCAAGCATCAGAAAAAGTTTATCCATCTGAATCATGCTTTTCAATCACCAACCATTCGAATCCAAAGGTTGCCACGCGGTTGCTACCCGCCATCCCATCATCCCCCGGGTTGCACCTTGCTCGCCGGGGGAGGCTAAAATGCCAAGCACGGGTGCCGGTTACCTCCATTTCATTTTGTTGAGGATTTCTATGGGAATTGCATCCTTGTGAACCAGGATATCTATTGTCTTGTCGAGGACGTACGATTCGCTGGCATACCATATTCCCTTGTATTTGGAGGTTGTCCCCCACGAATTTTTCACCATATAATAACGGTTTCCCTGCTGGTCCTTGGCAGTGCCGAAAATAACCATGCCATGGTCGTCGGTTGTCGAATAATTGTCAAAACCAGCCTGCCGCGATTCCTGGGTCACCTTTATTTCGGGTTGGGGCTTTTCGATTTTATAAATTTTTTCTTCCATTTCCTTTTGCGGGATATTCAGCCAGCGGGCCTGGTCGGTGCCGGGCAGGTTCGACAATTTTACTTCCGGATTTACGGCAATGCCCTTCCGCGTGAAACCCTTGTCGCTCACATCGGCAGCCCACGCCAACGTGTAACCTTTTTCCAATGCGTTGTCAATCACAGCCTTCAATTCATCCAACGGGATGTTGCACGATTCCGAATTCCGCCAGTTGTCGGGAATCTCGATGGCAAATTTCGTGTAGAATGGATGGTGGGTGAACGATGTGATGGAAATGTAATTGTCGAGGTTCAATCCCAGTGACTGTTCGTATGCAAGCGGGGTGAATTTTTTCCCGCCCACGGTAAATTCGGCCGGGCAAGTGCCAAGGTAAGCATTCAGGATACCGTCAAACCCTTTCTTCCAGGCTGTGGAAAGTTTTTTGTTCGGGTTCTTGACAAGGGTTTTTACATATGCATCGGTTAGCCC
This sequence comes from Paludibacter sp., assembly GCA_035299105.1. Classification (GTDB taxonomy): domain Bacteria; phylum Bacteroidota; class Bacteroidia; order Bacteroidales; family Paludibacteraceae; genus Paludibacter. Next base: position 26,922 of record DATGXD010000320.1, read on the forward strand.
GTCGAGTTCGCCGTGGTTATGCTTCCCTTCCCCGTAATTCAGGCCGTTCATTACCAATTCGGGTACAATGCCGTAATTCTGGAGCACATACAGCACGTCGTAAAACGAGCCACCCCCGGCAAAGTTGCATGTGCCGTTCATGCGGACGTACTTGTCGGCCTTGTCGGAATAGGAATGGTGTATCACGAACATTTCGGACAGATCCACTTCGGGCTTTCCCAGCCGGAGTAATTCGGCCTCGAAAAAGCCAAGCCCCGAAAAGCTCCAACATGTCCCCGAACTGGCCTGGTCCTTCACCGGCGTGATTTTGTTTTCCTTGATAATGGTAAACCTGAAACTGTCAATTTCGGTTGTGTCCTTTTCGGCGGCAAAAGCCAAAGCCGGAAGCAATAGTAAGAGTGAAATTAGTATTTTCATGACGGTTGGGGATATAATGTTTTTGTGCTAATGTTTTTTTTGCCGGATTGCAGGTGGATTAACAGCCCGGAAGGATGTCCAAAAAGTATTTTTGAACCTGTCTGCCACCAGGCAGGTTCTGATTTTATTTTTAGGCAGCCTCCTCTTCAGAACTGCTTTTGCATGTTACAACCAGGGCATGAAATGGTTATGAATGTTTATTTTACAGGAATGTTTTCCAATGTTGCCAGCAGGTAATCCCAGAATTTCTGCACCGTGGCGATATTCACCTTTTCGTCGGGCGAATGCGGGTAACGGATGGTCGGGCCGAATGAAATCATGTCCATGGCAGGGTAATGGGTTCCCAGTATCCCGCATTCGAGGCCGGCATGGATAATCATCACTTTCGGTGTTTTC
>DATGXD010000321.1:0-11551 GCA_035299105.1 Paludibacter sp.
AGAACCACCCCTGGTAGAATGCACGGATCCAATCAACCGGCTTGAGGACGTTTTAAATAGTATCGTACCCGACAACCCCAATTCGCCGTACGACATGAAGGACATCATACACGGCATCGTGGATGACCGCGAATTCCTGGAAATCCATGCCGACTATGCCCGCAACATCATTGTTGGTTTTGCCCGTTTCAATGGCACTTCGACAGGAATCGTAGCCAACCAGCCCAAATTCCTGGCAGGTGTGCTCGATTGCGATTCTTCGCGCAAGGCAGCCCGCTTTGTCCGCTTCTGCGATGCCTTCAACATACCGGTCCTGACATTGGTGGATGTACCCGGATTTTTACCGGGTTCGGCACAGGAATACGCCGGCATTATCACGCACGGTGCCAAGTTGATGTTTGCATATGGCGAGGCTACTGTTCCGAAAGTAACCGTAACTATCCGCAAGTCGTATGGCGGTGCACACGATGTGATGAGCTGCAAGCAATTGCGTGGCGATTTCAACTATGCGTGGCCAACAGCCGAAATTGCGGTGATGGGTGCAGCCGGGGCTATCGAAGTGCTGGAGGGACGCGCCATTGCAGCGCTCAGCAGCGCGGAAGAAAAAGCAGACTATATAGCCGAAAAAGTGGGCGAATACAACGAGAAATTCGCAAATCCATACCAGGCGGCATCTTACGGCTATATCGATGATGTGATTGAACCAAGGAACACCCGTTTCCGCATAATCCGCGCTTTCCAGGCGTTGCAAACCAAGAAAGTGGTCAACCCGTTGAAGAAACACACTAACATACCGTTGTAACATGGAAACATTAACAGTAAACTGGGCAAATGCCTTCGATGTTGTTGGGTTTTCATTATCAATGGTTTTTGTTTTGTTGATAATGATTGTAATAGTCCTGACTGTTTTTAGCCGGATTGTGGCGCCTACAGTCAGGGTGCCTAAAAAGCAAAAGGACTCAGGCAGCAAAGGAAGGGGTGTGGCAGACACCGAAACGGAATATATTAAGGACCACCTTTCGGCAGGCGACAGCGCCGCCATTGCCATGGCTTTGTATTTATATTACTCCGACGAACACGATGAGGAAAGCGCCATCATAACCATTAAGAAAGTGGAACGCCGCTATTCGCCATGGAGTTCGAAAATTTATGGTTTAAACAATCTGATAAAATAAATTCAAATGAAGAAATTCAAATTTAAAATAGACGGGAGTGAATACGAAGTTTCGATAAATGAAATCGAACAAAACATCGCTGAAATAGAGGTGAACGGAACCCCTTTCACCGTTGAAATTGAAAGGCAAAGCCCGGCCTTAAACCGCAAACCGGCAGGGAAAGTTTCCACACCCATAAAAGCTCCTGCACGTACGGCCGTTGCATCGGCCATTAAGGCCCCGCTTCCGGGAAGTATCATGAAGGTGTTGGTTACCAACGGCCAAACGGTGAGACGAGGCGATTTGTTGCTGACAATGGAATCGATGAAGATGGAAAACAACATTTTGGCCGAACACGATGGGATTATCCGGAACGTGCATGTGCAACCGGGGCAAACCGTGATGCAGGACGATGTCCTGATTGATTTTGAAGGAGCCGAACCGGAAATCGTTACACCCGTAGCGGTACCGGCAGCAGAACCTGCTCAAAAGCCAGCCGCCCCTGTACAACGGGCTGCGGGAATAAAAACAGTCAAGTCTCCCTTACCAGGCAGTGTATTGAAAATTAGTGTTTCAGTAGGACAGGAAGTGAAAAAAGGCGATCAATTGCTGGTTCTGGAATCGATGAAAATGGAAAACAGCATTTTATGCGAGAAGGATGCTGTGGTGAAAGCTATCCATGTACAGGCCGGGCAAAGCGTGATGCAGGATGATCCGTTGTTTGATCTCGAATAAAACTTACTTGTAAATATTAAAAATAACAATGGAGACAAAAAAACATATTTTCTTACTGATTGCTTTTCTTTTTGCAAGTATCCATGTAAATGTCCAGGCCCAAACGGTTAAGCAAACAGATTCAACTGCTGTTGTTGCCACGCAAAATCAGGCTTCCTTGCAAAATGCGCAAGCGGTGCAGGAATCGTCGTCAAGCTGGGACTACATTGAGAAAAGTTTCATAGGCTTCTTGAAAAGCACTGGTTTTGCAAACATGGACATCAATACGCTGATCATGATCATCATCGCCTGCATATTGCTGTACCTGGCCATTGTGAAGCAATTTGAACCGCTGTTGCTGCTGCCTATTGCATTTGGAATGCTATTGACGAATTTACCAGGTGCGGGATTGTATCATTCTGAATTATTTCAGGGAGGACATGTGCATTGGGACAAATTCACCGAACTCGGTGGTCTGCTCGATTACCTGTACCTGGGTGTCAAGCTGGGAATTTATCCCTGTATTATCTTTTTGGGAGTTGGGGCAATGACCGACTTCGGCCCCATGCTGGCCAACCCGAAAAGCTTGTTGTTGGGTGCTGCCGCCCAACTTGGTATCTTCGTGACCTACCTGGCTGCAATTGGCCTGGCGTTTACTTCGAAAGAAGCGGCATCCATCGGGATTATCGGTGGCGCCGATGGCCCGACAGCCATCTTCCTGACCACCAGGCTTGCACCAGAACTGTTGGGACCCATTGCCGTGGCAGCCTATTCGTACATGGCTTTAGTCCCGGTTATCCAACCCCCCATCATGAAGTTGTTGACAACGAAAAAAGAACGGGCAATCCGCATGAAACAATTGCGTATTGTGTCAAAAAAGGAGAAAATCATTTTCCCGATTTTTGGTTCGGCATTTATTTCGTTGCTTTTGCCGCCGGCAGCCCCGCTTATCGGCAGTTTGCTGCTTGGCAACCTGATGCGTGAAACGGGTGTGGTTGAACGGTTGAGCAAAACGGTACAAAACGAATTGATGAACATTACAACCATTTTCCTGGGGATAACGGTGGGCGCTACTGCTACTGCAAGCGCTTTCCTTAATATCAAGACCATGGAAATCATGATTATCGGGGTGCTTGCTTTCTCGTTCGGAACTGCCGGTGGTGTTTTACTGGCCAAGTTCATGAATTTGTTCACAAAGGAAAAAGTCAACCCCCTGATAGGTTCTGCCGGAGTTTCGGCTGTGCCTATGGCAGCCCGCGTTTCACAGGTAGTTGGCCAGGAGACCGATCCTGGAAACTTCCTGCTGATGCATGCCATGGGTCCGAATGTTGCCGGTGTAATCGGCTCGGCTGTTGCAGCAGGTTTGCTGTTAACAATGTTGTCGTAAAACAATCTTCTTTTCTGTAGAAAAAGAGCTCATGATATTAAAAATCATGAGCTCTTTTATATTTTACAAAACTCCATATTATTGTAATTTCCAATTTATTTTGCAACCTTTGTATCTTAAATAATAACCCTGCAAATGAAAAACGAATCTCCTTATTACCAGCTGGCTAACGATTTTGCACTTTTTACAAACCGGAGCATTTTCCTGACAGGAAAGGCAGGAACCGGAAAAACAACATTCCTGCATAAATTGAAACAAGCTACAAAAAAGCAAATGGCCGTGGTGGCTCCTACGGGTGTGGCCGCCATCAATGCCGGGGGAACAACTATACATTCGTTTTTCCAACTGCCATTCACTCCGTTTATTCCTACCAACGAAGGCCGTAAAAACCTGGTCGAAAAAATCAAGATGCAGGGCAACCGCCGTAAAGTTTTGCAGGAACTTGAATTGCTGGTAATTGACGAAATCAGTATGGTGCGCGCCGACATTCTCGATTCTATCGACACCGTGCTGCGGCATGTCCGGTACCGGAACAACGAGCCGTTCGGTGGCGTGCAGGTGATTTTTATCGGCGACATGTTCCAACTCCCGCCCGTTGTGTCGGACGATGAATGGCACTTGCTGAACCAGTATTACAACGGCCCGTATTTCTTCCATAGCCAGGTAATCGGCCAACGGCAACCGGTTTACATCGAGCTGGATAAGATTTTCAGGCAGACTAACGCCGATTTTATCCGGGTGTTGAACGAAGTCAGGAACAATTGCCTGTCGGAATCCGGATTGAAATTGCTGCAAAGCCGTTACAACCCGCTTTTCGTACCGCCTGCCGACGACACGTTCATCACACTTACCACCCACAACTACAAAGCCGACCAGATAAACGCCGAAGAGTTGGCAAAAATCAAAGGCAAAACATATACTTTCAATGCCAAGATAGAAGGTGAATACCCCGAAAAAAGTTATCCCACCGAACAAAAGCTGGAATTGAAAATCGGAGCCAAGGTCATGTTCCTGAGAAACGACACCGAAACCCCGCGAAGGTTCTTCAATGGCAAAATCGGGATGATTGAAAGTATCGAAGAGGATGTGATTGAAATAAAATGTCCGGGAGAACCGGGCGTTGTCGAACTACAACGGGCTGTCTGGGAAAATATCCGGTACACGGTCAACCCCGCCACAAAACAAATCGAAGAAAAAGAACTGGGCAAGTTTATACAATTCCCATTGCGGCTGGCATGGGCTATCACTATCCACAAAAGCCAGGGGCTTACCTTCGACAAGGCGGTAATCGATGCCGGAAATGCATTCGCCACCGGGCAGGTTTATGTGGCATTGAGCCGTTGCCGGTCGCTGGAAGGAATGGTGCTGCTGAGTAAAATAAACCCTGAATCGATACAGAACGACCGCCAGATTGTGTCCCACGAACAAAACAAACTTCCCATGGAAGAACTTGAATTGCAACTGGATGAGTCGAGGAACCAGTACCGGAATTTCATCCTGTCACAGCTTTTCGATTTCAAGAATGTGGTTGGGCTAGTGAAAAGCCTTGAAAGGGAAACCGCGGAGAACGAAAGTTCATTTAACGCTGAGACATTCACCTTCCTGAAAGAGCTGGGCAAATTATCGGTCAACCTGCAGGACATTGCCCTTAAATTCCAGGGACAAATCCAAAGCATACTGCAAAGCACCCCGGTACATGAAGATTATTTGCAGGAACGGTTAACCGCAGCCTGTGAATTCTTCGTCGAAAAAGGATCGGTCATGCTCGAGACCTTGCGCCAGTCGCCTGCCGTAACCGATAGCCGGACACATGCCGCGACTTACACGGATGCGCTCAAGATGGTTTTTTCGAACCTGGCGCAGAAAGTATTCATATTCAATGGGATGAAATTCAAGTTTACGGTCGAAGATTATTTTATCCTGAAAAACACATTTATCCTGCCCGAATTCAATGTGAGTGCCTATGCAAAAACTAGCCAGCAGAAGCAGCAATCGACATTGCGGCCCGACTTGTACCGGAAGCTGCAACAGCTGCGGAACGAATTGTGCGAACCACGCGACTTGCCCATTTACCTGGTTGCCGGCAGCCAGACTTTGAGCGAAATGGCCGATTTCCTGCCTCAAAGCGAGAAGGATTTATTGCAGATAAGCGGCTTTGGCCCGGCCAAGGTTGGAAAATACGGCCAGCCATTCCTCGAAATTATCCGTTCGTATTGCAAGGAAAACAACTTGGATTCGCAAATGGATAAAAAAGAGAAGCCCAAGGAAAAGAAAGGGAAAAAACCGGTTGGCGAAACCATGCGGATTTCGCTGGCCATGTACTGCGAGGGGAAAAGCATTGAAGAAATTGCAACATCCAGGAATTTAAATGTTTCCACTATTATTGGGCATCTTGAGCGCTATGTGATTACCGGAGAACTTGATATCAACAATTTTATAGCTGAAGACAAGCGAAAGGAAGCAGCCAGGATGGTACGCGAATCGTCGGAAACCGGTTCTGTTTTCGAAATGCTCAGCACATTTCTGAATTATGTGGAAACAAAAATGTTCTTGGCGTGGCTTCGGAGCGGTAAAAATTAAAGTTCATGACATTAAAACTAATTATCTTCAGCATCCTGAGCCTGTTGCTCGTTTCCATTTCGTGGCGAACATTGTTCAATGTAAAGACACATGGATTCTACCGCTTTTTCGGGTGGGAATGCATGGCCTGGCTTTTTGCTTCGAATCATAGGTTCTGGTTTGTCGACCCGTTTGGCGTGAAACAGCTGGTTTCATGGATATTATTGATTTATTCGGCGTATCTGGTCGTTGCCGGCTTACTGGTAATGAGGAGGAAAGGAAAAGTCAGCAGCACACGAGATGAAAAGAACCTGTTCGGATTCGAAAAAACTACAGAATTGATTGATACAGGCGTGTTTAAACGCATCAGGCATCCGCTTTATTCATCGCTGGTAGTTCTTACCTTTGGTATTTTCCTCAAAAACCCCACGGTTGACTTGCTGGTTATTTCGCTTATTGCCACCATTTTATTTTACATCACTTCAAAATATGATGAAAGGGAATGCATCAATTATTTCGGCGAACCCTATCTCGAATACATGAAACGAACCAACATGTTTATCCCTTTTGTTTTTTAACTGGAAACCAGAAAATACCTTAAAATAATTTAGCGTTTTTCAAACAATTTCTTCAACAAGTCGGGTCTTTTCATTTTATTCAAATCCTTGACAATCTGGTTTCTGTATTCGCTTTTATACCAGAAAAAGAATTTGCGCTGTTCCAGTTTTTCGTCCTTGTTCCTGGCGGTAAATACCGGCTCAAGCGTATACGGGTGGTAGCCCGAATAGTAAATTTCGGTGGCCAAGGTCATGGGTGTGGGGGTGAAATCCTGTACCTGCTCCAACCTGAAATCGAGTTTCTTGGTCAGGACGGCCAGTTCGGCCATATTTTCGTTGGTACAGCCGGGGTGGCTCGAAATGAAATACGGGATAAGCTGCTGGTTCAGACCCGACTCGCGGTTGATGCGGTCGAACTGGGCTTTGAATTTCCCGAAATAATCGAACGAGGGTTTGCGCATGAGGACCAACACCCGTTCGGAAGTATGCTCGGGAGCCACCTTCAACCTGCCTGAAACATGGTTCACAATCAATTCGCGGATATAATCCGCATGGCTTTTGTTGGTGTCGTGGTTTCCGGTGTCGCTCAGTAGCATATCGTAGCGGATTCCGCTCCCGACAAATGATTTTTTAATCCCCGGCATACGGTCAACCGCCCGGTAAATATCCAGCAACGGGCGGTGGTCGGTGTTCAGGTTGAAGCACACTTTGGGGAAAATGCACGAAGGTTTGCGGCATTTGCGGCAGACTTCCATATCAATGCCTTTCATCCGGTACATATTGGCCGACGGTCCGCCCAAATCGCTCAAATAGCCTTTGAAATCAGGCATTTCCGTGATTCTCGACACTTCCTGGAGGATTGATTCTTTCGAACGCGAAACTATGTGCTTGCCCTGGTGTGCCGAAATGGTGCAAAAGGCACAGCCACCAAAACAACCCCGGTGGAGGTTAACCGAAAACTTAATCATTTCGTAGGCAGGAATGGTTTTACCCTTGTATTTTGGATGCGGGAGCCGGGTATATGGCAGGTCAAACGAGGCATCCAATTCCGATTCGTTCAACGGCTCGTATGGCGGATTCACAACCACCCGCTGATTACCAACTTTTTGAATCAACCTTGCCGCATTGAATTTATTCGATTCGGTTTCGATATGCTTGAAATTGGAAGCATATTTCTTTTTATCGGCAAGACATTCTTCGTGCGACACAAGCGAAATATCTTCCCATCCGGCGAAGGGCAACACCTCGTTTGCCAGGTACGAAGTTTGGGGAATGAACCTGATTTCGGAGATTTTTTTTCCGCTTTTCAATTGTTCCACCAGTTCCACAACCGGCTTCTCCCCCATCCCGTAAACCAGCAAATCGGCTTTCGAATCGGCCAGGATGCCAGGCATGAGCTTATCCGACCAATAATCGTAGTGGGTGAAGCGCCGGAGCGAAGCTTCTATGCCGCCTATAACCAGCGGGACATCGGGATATAATTTTTTTATGATATTGGAGTAAACAACGGTAGCGTAATCGGGCCGCATACCCGCTTTTCCATCAGGTGTGTAGGCATCGTCCGACCGCAGGCGTTTGTTTGCGGTGTAATGGTTCACCATCGAATCCATGTTGCCGGCCGAAACAGCGAAAAACAACCGTGGACGCCCCATCTTCTTAAAATCGCGCAAGTCGTCGCGCCAGTTTGGTTGTGGCACAATGGCTACCCGCAACCCTTGAGCTTCGAGGATACGGCCGATTACCGCCGCCCCGAAAGAAGGATGGTCGACATATGCGTCGCCCGTGAAAAACACCACATCCACTTCGTCCCAACCACGTAATTCCAATTCTTTCTTTGTTGTTGGCAAAAAGTCGGTTAACTGATAAGTTTTGTCCTGCATCCGGTAGCTGTCAATTTGTTTAATTACTCCAAAACTTGGCAGTACAAAGGTACTGAAATAATCCATGTTGAAAAACAGCTCCTAGCAATAACCAGTTGAGGATTTTTGTCTACATTTTATGCAATTTCATCCAACAATTAAAGTATAAATATTGATATTATTAAAGAATACTTCCTAACTTTGAAGTTGAATTTACCAACGGACATCTCAGCACACAGCAAAAATTCAGTTAATACTATTGGATTCGACATTTAACACAAACTAATTTCGAGTATGTGCTTAACTTTTAGAAAATTAAACTTGTAACGACTTTTTATCTTGTATGAATAATTTACGAAAAACCATTGCATGCCTTTTATTTGCCACCTTCCCCGTGATAACTTTTTCGCAAAATTTTACTGTCGGTAAAATCATTGACAGTAAAGGGGATACGATTCAGGGACTTATCAATTATAAGGTCATTGACCAATCTATTACGGAATGTCGATTTAAAAAGTCCGAAAAGTCTGAGGTCAGAATTTTTCAGCCGGGTGACATTCAATCCTTTATTCTTGAAAAAGGTAAACGAAAATTCATTGCCGCCACCATTTCACAACACGCAGAGTTTTTAGAAGTGCTTTGCGAAGGGAATGTTAATTTATACAGGATGATTAGCAAGCCTAATTTTTTCATCAGAAGGAAAGATGAAAAAGCATTTCATAACCTGCCCTATTCCAGTCAGGAGGTTTATGTTGACAATGGATATACACGGCAATACAAAACCGTGGAAACAACCTTCCACATCGACACGCTTAGAAGGGCGATGAACGACAGGCCGGAGTTATTTCCCGAAATTGAAAAGGTCCGCTACCCCAACAAAAAAGATTTGGTCGGCGTAATATCGAAATACAACAAGTTGGATTCCAAAGAATTGAACGCAACTATTGATTCCAATTCTGATTTTGAAGTGGAACTATTAAAAGAAGGAAAGATAAACCTGTATGTTTCTAAAAACCAGACGGCAGGCAATCAATTTTATATTCAGAAAGGACCAGGAACAAAATTAATTGAGCTTCCGTTTGCAAATCAGCCGGACACCTACATTCAGGGACAACTTATTCGCTCCTACCAGCATAGTACCACTAATCATATCGATAGCCTGAAAAAGTACATGGCGGATGCTTTGCTATTGCATCCAATGATTGAGAACATAAGCATTCCAACCAAATCGAAACTCATAAATTTGATAGATGAATACAATTCTTACACGGATGAAAGCAGCTACATTCAAAAACACACCATCAAAAGGCTGCCCCTGAACGTGGAAATAACCCCGGGATTATACTTTACTTTCATCAATGCCGGAAACAGGATTGACAAATACGGATCGTACATTAACATTGGATTTACCAACAAAAACAAACATTGCTTCGCCAAAACCGGATTGTTTGCCTACAATGGCAACACTCCCTTGACGGACAGGTACTACATTGAAAATGGAAGATATTTTCCACCTGCCACAACCTATAAAATCCCGCTTCAATTCGAGTACCGTTTTACCAATACCGCTGTTCAACCCTGCCTTTCTTTTGGCTATAACCTTTATTTTTTCGATGAAATAGCCCCATTTAATATTTCCTTAATGCCTGCCGTTGCGCCAGGCTTGAATATTCGGCTGGCCGGCAGGCTCTCGGTGCATTTTAATTTAGAGCTGGAATTTACGAATGGGAGCCTATTGGCTTATTATCCCAAATCGCTGAAAATGGGAAGTTTATTTACCGGACTTCAAATCAAATTATAAATTAGATATTAAAAAAAACATATCCATGAAAATAAAATTGCTGTCATGCATTGTGGTAGCTTCCCTGCTAGCAGGTTTTGTAGAAGCAAAACCGCAATTTGGGAAGGAAATATTATTCAATGACCATTGGCGTTTCGAACTTTCCGACGTGAAAAACGGGGCCGACCCGGCTCTTGACGACTCGAAATGGAAACAACTGGATTTGCCCCACGATTGGTCGGTCGAAGGAACCTACAGTCCCGACAAGGCCAGCTGCACAGGCTATTTGCCGGGTGGGATTGGCTGGTACCGGAAAACATTTACCGCTCCTGAATCGGAAAAAGGTAACAAGGTCTTCATCTATTTCGGGGGAGTTTACAATCGCAGCGAAGTGTTTGTGAATGGCACAAGCGTGGGAAAGCGACCCAACGGCTATATTTCGTTTATGTACGACCTGACACCCTTCCTTCATTTCGGCAAGGAAAATACAATCGCCGTCCGTGTCGACCATTCGCTCTATGCCGATTCACGCTGGTATACAGGTTCGGGCATTTACCGCGACGTGTACCTGGTGTATGCTGCCCCGGTTCATCTGGATCTATGGGGGACTTATTTCAAGGCAACCAACCCGACGACTAAAAATGCAGTTGCAACCGTTGAAACAAGTATTAAAAACGAAAGTCCAAACATTGCGAACACACTCATAATAAGCCAGATAATAGATTCAGAATCCGGGAAAACAGTAGCTTCTTCTTCGAAAAAGCAAAACGTGGAAGCAAATAAAACAATAACTTCGGTACAGGCATTGCAAATCCAGAACCCGGAGCTCTGGTCGTTGGAACACCCGAAACTTTACACGCTCCGGACAATTATCAAGCAAGGCAACCGCATCATCGACCAAAACGAACAACGGATCGGCATACGGTCGCTTGCATTCAATCCCGACAAAGGGTTCGCGTTAAACGGGAAATGGACAAAAATAAAAGGGGTCTGCATCCACCACGATGCCGGCAGCCTCGGTTCGGCGGTTCCCTACGAGGTTTGGAAACGCCGCTTGACCACATTGAAAGAAATGGGTTGTAACGCCATCCGTTTAAGCCACAATCCGCAAGCCACTGACATTTATGACCTTTGCGACGAGTTAGGCTTGCTGGTGATGGACGAAGCTTTCGATGAATGGGAATTCTCGAAAAAGAAATGGATCGAGGGTTGGAACAGAGGGAAGCCCGGGTTCGATGGCGCGGCATCCTATTTCAACGATTGGAGCGACAGGGATTTGCAGGACATGGTCCTGCGCGACAGAAACCATGCAAGCATATTTTTATGGAGCATTGGCAACGAAGTGGACTATCCGAACGATCCGTATTCGCACCCCGTTCTCGACCATGCCAATATCAACCAACCGGTTCAGGGCGGTTATTTGCCCAACCATCCGAAAGCCGAAAGGCTGGGAACGATAGCCAAACGGCTGGCTGCGGATGTTCGCAAACTGGACACGTCACGCCCGGTAACGGCAGCATTGGCGGGTGTGGTAATGTCCA
>DATGXD010000322.1:0-7777 GCA_035299105.1 Paludibacter sp.
GCCGAAGGAAGCGTGTAGGTGGTGCTGCCAGCCGCGGCGGCCGGGGCAAAACCCACGTAGCCCGAAGTAGAACCACTCAGGCGCAGTGTCCCTTTCACATCCAGGGTAGAACCGGGGGTATTGGTGCCGATACCGATTTTACCTCCTGCCACAGGTGCCACCACGGGGTCGCCAATTACTGTCGAGTTAGTCCCGGTGCCGAAGAGCACGCCACCCAGGTTAATGGCATTGGCAGTGGCATCGGGCAAACTAATGTTGGTGCCTATGATAATATTGTTGGAGCCTATATTATTGGAAGCAAATGACCTGCCTGCCTTGTAACCCAACAAGTTGGAAAACGAGGCATTGGCGGCATCTTGCCCGGCATTGAAGCCAAGGAAATTGGAATTGTCGGCATCCGTGGCATTGGCTCCGGCACTGTTGCCTAAAAAATTGGATTGCGAAGCATTTGTGGCATTGGCCCCGGCATTGTAGCCTAAGAAATTTGAATTCCCCGCAAAGGTGGCATTTGTACCTGAACCTGAACCCAACATGTTGGACTCATTGGCATTGATAGCGCCATTTCCTGCAAAAGAACCCATAAAATTGGAATTGGAGGCATCGGTAGCGCCATTTCCTGCCGAAGAGCCTATGAAATTGGAATTATCGGCACCGGTGGCACCTGCTCCGGCACTGTTACCATACACAAACATGTCGCCTGTTTCCGCCATTGCCCCATCGCCCAACGCTATCGAGCCTGCACCCGTTGCAACCGGCGCGGTAGCTGGAGCCGACAAGTTCTCGGCATACCATTTAAGTGGAGTTGCCGAGGGAGCCCAGGAGGTGCCGTTCCATATGAATTGGATGGTATTGCCAACGGTAACAAGGGTGGTGCCTACCGTCAGGGGTACCGAACCGGTATTGCTTACAAACACCATCCTGCCCGCCGTATTAGCCGTGGGTGAGGGCAAGGTGAGGGTTATCCCGGCGGTTGCTTGCGGGATATTGAATGCGGTGAAAGCATCCACGGTGGCAGCCGCAGTCCCTATCGCGACATCCGCCGCGAAGTCGGACAGATTGCTTGTGCCCAGCAGTGTCGACCCCGTATTGTGCAGCGTGGCCACGGGTGTCTTGGTCCCGATACCTACTTTACCCGAATTGTTCATGTTCTTATTGTAAATATCAACGCCATTGGTGCCGATAGCCCATTTACTGGAATCTATCTGCAGAATGGTTCCTTTATTATCCACCACCCGTACCTGGGCGGAAATAATTATACTTGATAAAAGAAAACCAAGTAAAAAGGTCAATCGATGTTGTTTGTTTTTCATAATCAAATACTTGTTGATTTTTACATATATTTTATAGTGTCACCCTTTGCACGTTCAAAGGCGTACAAAAAAGTGCCGGAAGTCCGTTCCATGAAGCCGGCTGACCGGCTGATCTAATATTTGCGCCTTTCCTGGCAAGCCAAGCGGCAGGAGCCAGGAACCCATATAAGTCCACATCAATTTAAAATCGAAGATTTTCCTTAGCGCCTTAGCGTGGAAAGTTACCCGCAAAGCATGTTAGGTGAAAAAACTTGAAAGTTTTCAAGGCTTCCTACAAGCCGCATATCCCGTTAAATTCGTTCATTGGTCAAGGTTTGATTCCCCCGGCCCGGGGGTTTCCTTTTTTTAAGAGGGATCCAAAAAAAGTTTTTTGGACACCCTCTTATCAAACTAACAAAAGCCGCTTATTTTACATATTGCACTTCAATCACATCGCCGGCGTACACCGCCCAATCGTTGGGAGCTGTCGAGTTTGGAACCAATGTAACAGTTGAAGCAGCCACCGTATAATCCAAGTTGGCAACCAGCTTGACACCATTACGATACACCCACACCTTGCTATAAGCAGGTAGAACAGGCGAACCCGTCAAATCATAATCAGTCTGCCCGGCGGTAGCCGTGAATGCTTCTTGCCCGCTTATCATCAAATCTTCAGCTTTCAATTTCTTGATATCTCCGGTAGCTTCGTCCCTTACAAGCAATGTCCATCCGGTGCCTGTACCGTGAACCGACTTGTCGGTGGCATCGGTCGAAGCCTGCGAAGTGGCAATGTCGACCAAATCCAACTTGTCCAGGCCAAACACTTTTCCATTAATGTCAATGTACGTGTTGTCGGTTAACGTGCCCCCCAGCTGCCAGGTGGTAGTGGTCACATCGGCCGTTGTGTTGGTAATGGTGGTCAAGCCATTGGCAGTTTGCAGATATTTAACCGTACCTTTATTGTCGATAACCCGCACCGAGCCGTTCAACACACCTGGTGCAGCATTGGCACTTTTTGCGAAATCTGTAGTTGCCGTCGATAAGCGTTGGGCATTGGCAACTGTCACCATTGATGATACTACAAGCGTTAAGCATGCCATTCTCATCCATCTTTGTTTGAATTGTTTTTCCATTTTAGTAATTTTTTTAATTAATAACAAGACAGTTTTTAAATATTTCAAATTTATATCGAACCCACTTACAATAATTGGATAATTTTTATTTCATCGTTGGCATAACAGGTCGACTGCGGCTCCAACTCAATATGCGTGTCGTCCACTTTCGTAAACTCCACACTGATTCCGTTGCGAAACACCTGGATCTTTTTCAAATCGGTGATAACCAGTGGTGTGGCAAACACTTTCTGCCCTTCGGTTGCTAGTTCAATCGTTTTCGATTCGTTTACACCCAAGGTCTTGCTACTCACTTTTTTCAGGACTCCATCATTGGGCATTGCCACCAACAAACTGTCGGTAGCCACATCGCCTTCCTGCAATCCTGTAATAGCCAGCGTATTAGCCACCGAAGCCGAAAGTGTGGTAGGCTTGGTCAATACACCCCCCAATTGGACATTCCCGTTGGTTGCAACCATGCCATTGTCGGATGAGGTAAGCACCCCAACCGCCGGGGAACTTTCGACCCCGTTTACAGTGGACGTCAGTTGCCCGTTATTAATATTTAGCGAATTGCTGTTGACGATATTGACCCCCTGGCCCGTTACTCCATTCACCGTGGTAGTGAGTGTATTGCCCGACGAATTATTCAACACAATGGTGTTCGAAGCAACAAGCGTTTTGAATTCAGCCGAATTGACAACCCGCACCCATTGAACCGAATCCGGACTCCAATAATATATTCCTTTTGGAGCAGTTCCTGTTTCGTTAGAAATAAGCATGCCGCTCACCGCCGTTCCATCCAATGTCCATGCATGCACATCGTTTAGTTCGATCCTGGGCAAGCGCAACCCCTTGGTCTGGCTTTCCAGTTCAAGCAACGAACCGGCCTGGATTACCGTTGGGTTATCACCTATCTTGTTTTGGGCAATTACAGATACGTTAAAAACGAGGAGGGCAACCAGTAAAAAGTGTCGATTTTTCATACTCTTATCTATTTAATGAAATTATTGTCCAACTTAGCCTCCCGTAAGAAATGGATTAGACCAACAGGAGGAAACCCTAGCTAAATCCAACAAAACCTGCCATGTATAAAGAAAGTCCAAAAGACAATATTGAATTTGGCTCGGGGAAGCCCCGGCCTTAAAGAAACATCGAAGACTCCCTTTGCATACCTGGATTCAAATAACAGCCAATCAACAGATTGTTCAGGACACAACCTTTGGCTCCCTGACACACAAAAACAGTGAAACCGTGTAAAAAAAGTGGCGACCATGAACTTAAGTCAAGAAAAACCATGCGGATTTTTCCAATTATTACGCCTTCACACCTCGGTTTCTTTACACGAAAAAACAATACCGGCCAACATGGAGAAAAAGAATGCACCAAGTTCATTGACACAAAGAAATGGCATGTATATGTAAAAAAATGCATTAAATATTGACATGTGTCAAATAATCATTCGAATTGTAGGTTGAATTGAAGACAAAAGCGGATGCTATGCCAATAGAAAAATGGATTTTTCAAAAACCAAATAAAGCAATAGCCCCAATGAGTTACAACGGTAAAAAAAGGGGAGGGTAACTGAATTCGGGGTTTGGCTCAAACAAACTCATCCCTGAATTGTTCTAAAAGGGATATTTAATTTTCCAACCCAAAAATCAACAACAACATGAAACGACTTTCCATGATTTCCGCATTGGTTGCTTTTGCAACCTCCATGGCTTTCGGGCAATACAAGTTGTCGCCGCTACCTTACAGCTACAGTGCCCTGGAACCGTACATCGACAGCACGACCATGTATATCCATTACAACCTACATCATGCTGCCTACTTGGACAACCTGAACAAGGCATTGGAAAATAACCCTGAATTATACAAAAAGGATATCCTGAGCCTGCTTAAAACCTACAACACCCTCCCCGAAGAATTGCAAACTGCCGTAAGAAACAATGGGGGAGGCTATTTCAACCACACTTTTTTCTGGTCGGTGCTGGCTCCGGCACGGAAGTTGAAAATGTCGCCGGGACTGGAAAAAATCCTGTCGGACAATTTCGGTAGCGTCGACGCTTTCAAGACCCTGTTCGAAAAAGGCGCTGCCAGCCGGTTTGGCTCTGGCTGGGTGTGGCTAATCAAAAAGAACGAAACCGGGAAATTGTCGGTAATCACCACACCAAACCAGGACAACCTGTACATGCCGAATTCGAAAATAAAAGGCAAACCCGTCCTGGCCCTGGATGTATGGGAACATGCCTACTACCTGAAATACCGCAACAAAAGGGCCGATTACGCCAAAGCATTCTGGAATATTGTAAACTGGGATGAAGTGGAAAAGTTAATCGCGGAAAAATAAATTCCCTGAAAAAGAAAAAACCTCCGGATTCTTCCGGAGGTTTTTTTTGGGGGGGGAATACAAATCAATTCAATTCGGACTACCTTTTAACTGCCCGTTTTTCCAACATCGCTTTCATCAATTCCGGGATTTCGACCGGCCGGCGTGCAACAGGAACCCCAACAGCCTCGAATGCCGCGATTTTTTCTTCGGCGGTACCACTTCCACTCGAAATAATGGCGCCGGCATGCCCCATCCGTTTCCCCGGAGGCGCCGACTGCCCCGCAATAAAGGCCACCACAGGTTTCGTCACATGCTCCTTAATATATTTTGCAGCACGCTCTTCGGCATCGCCCCCAATTTCCCCAATCAGCACAATGGCCTCGGTTTCAGGGTCGTCTTCGAACATTTGCAGCAATTCCTGGAAGTACAACCCCGCAACAGGGTCACCGCCAATCCCCACACAAGTACTCTGCCCCAACCCATGTGTCGTGAGTTGGTAAACCATTTCGTATGTCAATGTCCCGCTACGGCTCATCAGGCCGATATTCCCTTTCATGAAAATATTTCCCGGCAATATCCCCACTAACGATTCACCCGGACTAATCAGTCCGGGACAATTTGCGCCAATCAGTTTAGTGCCTGTTTTTTTCAGGTACGAACTCACCTTCACCATGTCGAGGGTGGGTACCCCTTCTGAAATTGCCACAACCAGCCCAATGCCGGCCTCGGCTGCTTCCATAACAGCGTCGGCCGCCAAAGCTGCGGGAACAAAAACCACCGATGTGTTTGCCCCGGTGGCATGGACAGCTTCTTCCATGGTGTTGAAAACCGGGATTCCTTCGACAAACTGCCCCCCTTTCCCGGGCGAAACCCCGCCCACAACGTTTGTGCCATAAGCTTTCATTTTGCCGGCGTGGAAACTGCCATCCCTCCCGGTAATACCCTGTACAATCAGTTTTGTATTGCCATTTATCAATATGCTCATATCGTTCGATTTAATGTGTTTTTTAATAAGTAAGTGGTCATTGTCAATGATGTGTTTTTTGTCGCCAGCAATCAGACAAAACAGACTTGTAACCTCCCTAAAGGAGGCAGGCTCGTAACTTGTAACTTGTAACTTGTAACTTGTAACTTGTAACTTGTAACTTGTAACTTGTAACTAAATCCTTGTAACTACTTAATTGTTCAATCCCTGCTGGTACAAGCTGATTGCCTTCTGTGCCGCCTCCGACATGGTTTCAACTATCGGCAGGTTTGCCTGCCGGATAATTTCAAGACCTTCCTTCGAATTGGTTCCGGCCAGGCGGACTACGATAGGAATTTCCACTTTTATTTGGTTCAACGCACTTACCAATCCCCGCGCCACATCGTCGCAACGGGTAATACCACCAAAGATATTAATCATCACCACTTTCACATTCTTGTCGGACAGCAACAAAGTCATGGCATCAATCACTTTCTGCGGGCTCGAGCTTCCACCGATATCGAGGAAATTGGCCGGTGTCCCGCCAAAATGCTTGATCAGGTCCATGGTGGCCATTGCCAGGCCGGCTCCATTCACCATGCAGCCTATCGAACCTTCGAGGCGGATATAGGTGAGTCCCTTCTCCTTCGCATCAATCTCCTTTTGCTCGTCCTCCGTCGGTTCGTTCAACAGGTAAATTTCGGGTTGGCGGTACAATGCATTGTCATCAAATGTCATTTTCCCATCCAATGCCAGCAATTTCCCATCATCGGTCAGCACCAACGGGTTTATCTCGACAAGCGACGCATCGGTGTCGAGGAAAATCTTATACAATTTCTGGAACAGCACGCTTGCCTGCTGCACAAGCTTAAAATCGTCGAACAATGCAAAAGCTATTTTCCTGGCCATGAAAGCCGTCATCCCCAAATCCGGGTCAATCGGGAATTTCAATATTGCTTCGGGCTTTTCTTTGGCAACTTCCTCTATTTCAACC
Source organism: Paludibacter sp. (assembly GCA_035299105.1). Classification (GTDB taxonomy): domain Bacteria; phylum Bacteroidota; class Bacteroidia; order Bacteroidales; family Paludibacteraceae; genus Paludibacter. The sequence goes on from DATGXD010000322.1 coordinate 6,695, forward strand.
CCTCCCTCCTTGCTGGCCATGAACAAAACCGTCTTCGTTTTCCGGTCAATCGTAAGGCCAACGTAAAATTCCGAACTGAATTTTATACCTTGCGCCACCAGCACTTTTTCCACTTTAAATCCTTTAATATCCATTCCAAGTATCTGTGTTGCAGCTATTTGCAACTCCTCCTGTGTCCGGGCCAGCTTTACACCCCCAGCCTTTCCACGGCCACCTGTTAGCACCTGGGCCTTGACTACCACCGGCAGCCCAAGCGATCCTGCCGCCTCCAGGACTTCATCCTCCGAATAACACAAAATTTCCTTTGTGACAGGAACCGAATAGCGGGAAAAAATCTCCTTTGATTGGAATTCATTGATTTTCATAATATTCCGATTAAATATTTATTTTAAAACACCCTGTATTGTGTCCTTTGAAACACCCGGCAGGTTCAACAATCCTATCTAATAAATTTGTTTTCTGAAAATTGGAGCATCCCACAAAAGAAAACAATTTTGTAATAATTACTAACGCGACAAATATACACATTTTAATCTAAAACGTGCATTTTCCCATAAAATGTTTATTCTTCGGCATAACAACCCGATATTTAACTATAACTCCTTATATTTGCACACACTTGGCTTATTCATCAAGAACAAATCTTTTGCAATGCATATAGAACATATTAAAAAACGTGTACTTGTCTCCACGGCTTTGCTACCCGAAGGCTTTTCCGAATTGGCAAAAAATTTCGAGGTGGTTTTTCCCCGCGAAGGTTCCTTTTCCAAGGAAGAAGTTATCGCCCGGATTGCCGGATTCGACGCCTTTGTTCCGACCTTCGCTTTTAAAGTCGACCCCGATGTGCTCGATGCTGCTGCCGGGCGGGTTAAAATCATTGCCAACTACGGCGTTGGGTACAACAATATCGACGTTGAATACGCTACCCGGTTGGGCATTGCCGTAACCAACACACCCGACCCGGTAATTGAACCAACCGCCGAACTGGCTTTTGCGCTCATGCTGGCAGCTGCCCGGCGGGTACCGGAATGCGACCGAAAGCTCCGCCAGCCCGAGGGGCTGGAATGGGGAGTTCTGGAAAAC
>DATGXD010000323.1:0-28056 GCA_035299105.1 Paludibacter sp.
CCAAGTTTTTCATTTTCTGGATGTTGAGCTTTTCAATCAATGGCAACATCCACATTCCTTCGTCGGCCCAAACGCTTGAAATAAAGGTGAGGGCGAGCATTCCGGTTAAAAATTTCCTCATATGAAAATAAGTAGTTGAAAGTAATTAGTTGATGAAAATCCCGTAAATCCCGTAACTTCTGTTCAACAAGCAGTTACAAGCAATTAGTCCCGGGTTGTGGGATGAATCCCGGAATTGCATTCGATAAAAATTGCATAATAATACAGTGCAAAAGTAGTAAATAATTTTAGGTTTCCATGCGGATTCTTTCCACGTTGAGAAAAGAGAATTGTCCCCTAAGCGGGAGTTTCGCTCCAAGCGAAGCCCCACTAACCAAATATCGTAGCAAACTTTGCATACCCTTCGGGCTTTGCGCGAAATATTTTCCCACGCAAAGGCGCAAAGAACGCAAAGGGGAACTTATCCCCCTAATGGTCCAAGTATGCAGGCAGTGGTTAGCGCAAGTCTGAGTGAAACGGAGACTTGTGCTGGTAATCGGGGCAGTTTGTAACTGTGTTTTATATTCAGTTATAAACTGCTTTGGTTTCCAGTCCAGAGCCTGTCCGACTTTTGGCGGATTACGCTTCGCTAAACCTGAACTATGCAGTGGAGTATAGACTTGGACCTTTTGGGGGCAAGTATAGAAATGGATAAAAAATAGTGTAGTAGGCTATTCTTTTTTGAGTAAGTGATTAGCCACACGATGCAATCGTGCGGCAGCGTGTGAGTTTTTATTCCGTCGGCAGGCTGTACAAGTTTTAGCCCTGTTTGGTAATAACTTAAAACGAAAACGCAGCCCCGGCCATTACATTGAACCCTTGCACATCGTACCCAAAGTAATCCTGGTAGCTGCTGTTTATCAGGTTATTCACCTTGGCAAAAACAGTAAACCAGTTGCTGTACGAGTAGGAAGCACCGAGGTTAACGTCTACTTTCGGTTTCATTTCGAATGCCGTATTACCCAGTTTGGCATAGCGTTTCCCTTCCACAAAAATACTTCCATCGAGGCTCAGGTTGCGGTTCAAGCGGATATTCGAGCTCAGGTCGGCTTCCCATTTGGGCTTGTTCCAGGCATATTGCTCTGTATCTACATTCCATTTGTTCACGGTGCCTTTGAACTGGACATTGATCCTGTTCAGGTAATTGTAATTAGCCCGGATTCCGATTTTAAGCAACGAGGCATCGCTGTATATCACGTTGAAGCGGTTGGTGAATACCGTGTTGTAAGCGGGGGCGATTCCTGCCGGGAGGGAAGTGTTCAAATCGTATTGTTTGTTTACAAAAAAGTACTGGTTCAGAACCCGGCGGTAATCCACAAACCCATCAACCAGCAGGTTGTAGAGCGGTTTTACTTTTATTCCCCCGTAGAACTCAAATGGCGTGTAAGTGTCTTTAACCCGGATATCGGGATACAAATAACGGTTTTCGGCAAACATGCGGTTCATCGAGTTCACCTGGTAGTCGCCGGTTGCCCCCCCGTATATTGCGAAGTAAGGAGGAATGGCTTTCCATTCGAACGAAATATCGGGCGAAGGGTTGAATGGACGTCCGTGTACAAACGAGAAGCTTGATTTCACCCCCACGCGGAAGTTCCAGTCGGTGCGTTCGAAGCTGTAAAACGGGTTCATGGCAAAAACCGTATAGGAATTCCAGAAATTCGTGAGCAACGGGTTGCCCGAACTGTAATACAGGTTATCCATTTGCAAGTCGACACCCAGCCTGTTTTTCCCGCTCACGGAGTTGAACCCTCCAAAAGTCTGGAGCATGTTTTCGGTAAGCCCGTAGTGCGAATGGAAAGTCTTGTAGGCAATTTCGGCCCGGTAGCGCAAGCCCGAAGCCCAGGGCATGGAACGGATTCCGGCATACGTGCTGAAACGCCAGAAAGTTTCAGAAACGGAGTCGTTGGCAAGGTTGTCGAGGGTGTACATTTGGGGCATGCGGTTTATTGTGGCCAAGTCTGTTTCATCGTATTTCGATGAACCGAAACTTGCAGCCAAAGTATCCAGGGGCAGGACTTTCCCGTTTCTGTCGAAATTGCTCCCATAGTATTTCAGGTATTCGTGTCCACCTCCAACACCTGCATAGAAGTCGATATTCTTGTAATACTTGTCGAACGAGAGGCTGGCATTGGTTACCGAATGAGCTTTCGAAGCAAAGGTGGCGTAGTGGTTCAACGAAACATCGAGTTTCAGGTCGGAATCTTTCACCAGCGGATAGGCGAAGTCGGCCAGCGTGTTGAAGTTGCTACCTAGCCCGAAACGTGCGAAACCGGCATTTTTATATTGTGGTTTTTCGTGGACTAATTCTGCCGCAGGCAGTGGATGGATGTTGAAACCGGCATCCAGCGGCAGGTTGAATTCCGTGTAGCGTGGAGCGGCTTTTTCCACCACAGGTTCGAGTACGGTGGGTGTCGAACTTATTTTCCCGGCATCGTTGATTACCGGCTTGTATTCGCGTTCAACAGTCACATTACGGTTCAGGATAGAGTCCTGGGCAAGCAGGTTCGCGGCAGTTGCAAACAACGACAAGAGGACAAGCGGTATATGGTTGAATGTTTTCATTTGCAGGTGTTTTTGCAATTTGTAAATTTCCATTATTAATTAATTATTGTTTGCTTTTCGCGTTCGCTAATAGCTTGCAGGCGGTCGGTGATCATGGTTTGGATCTCGTCATCCACCTTGTAGTTCTTCTGCAAGCTCAACAAGTATTGCTTTGCCTGGAAATCATCGTTCCGTTGGATGTAGATGTCGGCAAGGAGAACAAAGCCGCGTGCCAACCAATATTGGTACGGGGTGTTCTTTTTCGAGAAGTCCAGGACTTCGTTTTCTGCATTGTCAAGTTTGTTCTGTTCAAAATAAACATTTGCCAACAGGTATTTCGATTCGGCACCCCTGGCGGTACGCGTATCGGCAGCCAGCGATTTCAGGTCGGAAACAGCCTGGGCGGTTTGGTTCAATGCAATGTGGGCTTTGGCCCTGTTGTACTGGGCTTCGGTTTTCAACTCGGTTGTTGAGCGGCTGTCGCTGGTTATTTCGTTGGCAATATTGATGGTGGTCTGGTGTTCGTTCAGGAAGTAGCTGCAACGCAGCACCCCCAACCTGGCTACATTTTTGTTTTCAGTCGATTGTGCCACTGTTTGCAGTTGTTTGAAGAATTGCAGGGCCGAACTGTAATCCTTGTTGTCGTAAGTGATTTCGGCCGAACGGATAATAGCCTCTTCGGTATACTGGTTGGTGCCTGCGTTCAGCAGTACCTTGTATGCGGCCAGGGCATTTTCCTTGTCGTTCGTCCTGTAATAACTGTCGGCAAGGTAATACTGGGCCAGGGTGCAATACCGGCTTCCGGAACAGAATTTCTTGATGTAATTCTTCATGCCCGTAACGGCTTCGGCATATTTGCCGTTCATGTACTGTTTCTCGGCGGCGATATACGAAAGCGAATCTTCGCGGGTTGCGGTTTTTGTGCTTAGGGTTCGTCCCAATGTCTTGGTATAGGCAAGGTAAGACCCGATGTCGTTTATTTCAACATACACACTCTCGAGGCTTTCTAGTGCCGTGAAGGCTTCTTCGCTGCCCGAATATTTGAAAATCACATTTTTGTAGGCTGCTATCGCCTGGTCGTATTCCTTGTTGTTGAAATAGATAAGGCCTGTTTCCAATGCGGCTTTGCGGGTTTTGTCGCTGTTCGGGTACTCCTTCTGCAGGCGTTGATAGGTGCTGCAGGCTTTTGCGTCGTTGTCGAGTATCAGGTAGGCGCGCCCCATTTCGTACAATGCGTTGTCGGCATATTCCGATTTGGGATAAGTCGAAACCAGCTTGTCGAGTTTTGCGATTTTCGAATTGTAATTTTTCTGCAACCCGGCAACATAGGCGGCTTGGAACATGGCGTAATCGGCCGTGTTCGGGCTTTGTGCGGCAGCCTTGTTGTAATAGTTTTCCGACTGGGCAAAGTTCCGGGCGTTGAAGTAGCAGTCGCCAATGCGGTTCAGCGCATCCGGGTAAGTCGTGTTGTTTCGGTTGGTTTCCGCATCGGCATATTTCAGAAACCAGTTGAGCGCCTCGGGGTAACTCTTCTGCGAGAAGTAGGCGTAGCCCAGCGAATAATTGGCCGCAACCCGGTTCGCACTTGTTTTGGCATGGGGGTTCACGAAAAATGCTTTTAAGTCGGCTGTGCTCAAAGCGGGTTGGCTGGTCCTGAAATAGGCTTCTGAGCGCCAGAACAGACTCTCTGCCGAATATTGGCCGGTAAACGAACTTTGCAACGACAGGGTGAAGTACTCGATGGCTTTTTTCAAGTTGTTTTGCATGAATGCTTCGGTCCCGATCTGGTACAGCAGGTATTGCTTGGTTTCGAGTAGTTTCGGGGTTGGCTGGACAATTTTCTGGATTGATTGGTACGCCGCCTCGTAATTTTTGGTTGTCAGGTAAACCGTGGTGAGGTAGTCGTAAGCCTTGTCCTTATGCTTGGTGTTTGGGAATTCGGACAGCAATTGCTCGAATGCCGAAATAGATTCGCCGAATGCGGAAGTGGTGTCGTACGTGCTGAGGGCATAATTGTACAAGGCTTCCTCGCGTACCGCCTTGTTGAAATTGGTTCGCAGCGATGCCTCGTAAGCCAGCCTAGCATTGTTCTTGTCGTTCAATTCAACGTAGGAATTTCCCAAATGGAGGTAGGCGTTTTCGGTCATCTCATCCTTTTCGGTTGTTACTTTCGACAGGTATTGCACGGCATTGCTGTAGTCTTTCGTTTGGTAGTACGACAAGCCAAGCAGGTACATGTCGTTCCGCAAAACCTGGGGGAAAAGCTTTTCGTAGTTTTTCAAGTACGAAATGGCCTTGCCGTAATCCTGTTTCCGGTAGGCAATTTCGCCCAGTATGCGGTAAATTTCAGCGTTGTTCTTATTGTCCGGATTGTTTTTCAAGAGAATGTCGCCACGCTCGCCCACCTTGGCGTAGTCTTTTTGGGCGTAAAATATCTGTATGATATAGTAGGGGACAATATTGCTGTAAGCGGGGTTGTCTTCTATTTTCAGGAATTCATCCAATGCGGCTGGGTAATTTCCCAATGAATACTCGGAATAGGCATAATAATAAGTGGCCGACAGGGTGTAACGCGTGTTCATTCCTTTCAGTTCCTTGAAAATCAGCAATGCCTGGCTGTAGTTTCTGGTTTCGAGGCAGGTGTAGCCTTTGCAAAACATGAAGTCGATGCGTTCGCGCTTGTTCAGGTGTTTTTCTTTTACCAGGTTGAAGTGGCTTAGCGCGCCGGCATAGTCTTTTTTCTCGTATAGCAACATGCCAAGCATCAGGTTGGCCTTGTCGCCGAAAGGTGTGTAGGGATACCGCAGCAAATAATTCTTCAACCTCAGGAACGCATCTTCCTGGCGCAGTTCATAGGCATTGGCGGCCATGTAGAATTCCGATTCCTGGATCTGCCCGGCTTGGTTTGGTGCTGTTGTTCTCAGGAATTCTTCAAAACTGCGGAACGAAGCTGCGAATTTCCGCTGGACATAAAGTTCCTTCCCCTGGTTGAAAAGTACATCGGGATTGGTGAATATGAGCGAGTGCTGCGCCTGTAGGGATCCTGCAAGCAAGGCGATGGCAAGACTCAGAATGATTCCTTTTTTCATTGTGCAAAGAAAATTGATTGACAGTTAGTACTGGGTTGTCGGTAAATTGTATAACGCTGGAAACTGGCTAATATGATGTCCGGCAACCGGTTTATGGTTTTGCCATCATTTCGCGGTAAATGCCAATGGCTTTTTTAATGGATTCCAACCCGAAGTTTTCGGGGTTGATTCCGGAAAGTGGAACGAAAAAACAGTCTTCCACATCGTCCGAAGGCCGGAGGTTTTCCGTGCCGGAAAGCTTGCATGAAAAGAACAGATCCAGCGTGGGGATAGTCATGCCGCTGTATTCATACTTGTTTGGCAACGAAAACAAGTAACGCACCTCCGTTGTTTCGGCTTGCAATTCCTCGTGTATTTCGCGGGTCAGCGCCTCTTCCGCATTTTCCTCGTCATCGACAAATCCTCCGGGCAAATCCCAGGTCCCTTTTGCGGGGTCCTTTGCCCGCCGGCAAACAAGCAGCTCGTTATTGCCGGTCAAGATAAACGCGGCAACTGCGGCCGACACGTTTTGGTAATACACAAACCCGCAGTCCTCGCAACGTTTCGATTTCTTGTTGTTCAGGATGAATCTTTCAGAACGGCAGACAGGGCAAAATGAAAATAATGTTGAAAAATGCATGGGATTCAAGGGCTGTTTTTTTCACTTTCGCAAAAATACAATTAATTTGCTGAAAACTCAACAGGAAACCAAGTAAATGGCAAAACCTTTTTCGTCCTGCATTCCAGGCTGTTCCCGCCGCTTCTGCATCTTGGAAATCCAAGTGCTTCCACGGCTCATCAAATATCATTCCTGAAATCTGGAAAGCGAAATTGGGCAAACAATTATTTTTGCTTGTTTTAATGTTATTGTTCATAACTTTTCGCTAATCTGTTTATATAATTGCGTTTAATACACTACTTTTGCAAAAAATGTAGGCCATGAACCGAAAACTTTCTTTTTCCGTGGATGATGAATCCAGCGACATAGTCAGGAGGTACGAGCAGTTCCTGAGCGGGAAAGCTACGGGCTATTTTGACGTGGAAGAATTGGAAAGCATCGTGGAATTCTACCTGCGGCGCGGACGAACCAAGGACTGCGCGAAAGCCCTCGAACTTGGACTCAGCCTGCATCCCAACAACAATGTCCTCAAAACAAAGCGGGCCAAGATTTTCCTTGCCACAGGCGAGAATCAAAAGGCTTTCAGGTTGCTTGAATCGCTGGCCGAAACGGCCGATTACGAGGTTGTCCTGCTTAAGGTCGAAGTCCTTGTGAAAATGAACCGGTATCACGAAGCAAGGATTTTGAGCGACAAACTGGTAGGCGAAGCTTCGGACGACCTGGATAATGTGTGCCTTGATATTGCTTTTATTTACCTGGGCGAAGGTGATTACGAACATGCGTTGCAATTCCTCGAAAAAGGCGATGAATTTAACCGGGTGAACGTGGACCTGCTTTTTGAGCTTGCCTTCTGCTACGAACAAACCGACAACCTCGACAAGGCAATTAAAACCTACAACCGGATTATCGACATCGACTCGTACATGAACGAGGCTTGGTTCAACCTGGGGCAGATTTACTTCAACCAGCAGAATTTCAACAAGGCGCTCGATGCCTACGATTTTGCGCTGGCTATCGATGAAAACGATTCGCTTACTTGCCTGCAGCGCGCGCATGCGCATTTCCAGCTCGATCAGTTCGAGGCTGCCATCGAAGATTACAAGGAATACAGGAAAATGACTTCCGAGGATTGGCAAACCGACCTCTTCATTGCCGAGTGTTACGAGAAACTGGAGCGGTTCAACGATTCGATTTTCTATTACAGCAGTGCGCTTGAATCCAACCCGAAGAGTTTTGAAGCCCTGACCGGCATGGCGGTTTGCCTGCTCGAACAGGAAAAGTTCAGGGAGAGTATTTTGTTTGTCAACAAGGCGCTTGATTTGAATGCGGAAGCACCCGATTGCTGGGTCTACATGGCCGAAGCTTACATTGGTCTCGACCAGGTTGAAAATGCCTTGCTGGCATACCTGAAATCAATCACGCTGGATCCCGAACAGCCCGATACCATGATGGCCATCGCCAATATCTTCCTCGAAAAAGGAGAGTACGAAACCGCGATTCAATATTACACGTTGGCAAAGGATATGGACAATGCGCTGGAATACATTGATTTGTTTCTGTCCGTGGCTTATTATAAAACCGGGAATAATAGAAATGCTGCCGAATTTTTCAAATATGCTGTCGCCAGGGATGAAAGTGCCGGTGCGCTTTTCCTTGAGTTGTGCCCCGAGGCCTTGGAAGCCCCTTATGATGACAATGAGAATTTAATTTTATGATAAAAAAACTCCTTCTTGTTTTTGCTTTTGCAATAGTAGCCTTTACTTTACAGGCAGCCGGTACCGACAATACTGTTCAAAACTCAGACACCCTTTCGTTTGTCCAGCACATCGAAAATTGGTACAAGCATAATACAAACTATTTCAGTGTTACTGTGTTGATGGCTTGTGAAAGTTCCATACTGCCGGTTCCTTCCGAACTTGTGATTCCGCCGGCCGTGTATGTGGCCATGGATCCCAATTCCAACCTGAGCATCTTGTTGATTATCATTTTCGGAACGATTGGTGCGCTTATCGGGGCTTCGTTCAATTACATTATGTCGTTGTGGCTCGGTCGTTTCGTCGTCTACAAATTTGCCGATAGCAAAATCGGGAAGGCATTCTTGCTCAGCAGCGATAAAATTAAAAAGGCGGAAGTCTTTTTCAATGAACATGGCAAAACATCGACATTCGTGGGGCGCTTCATTCCTGTGATCCGCCACCTGATTTCCATACCGGCCGGGTTGGCTAAAATGAATTACCTCAGTTTTGCGCTTTATACCACCCTTGGTGCCGGATTGTGGAACTGCTGCCTTGCCTTGCTTGGCTATCTGGCTCACGGACAGCAGGATGCCATTAATAAGTACAGCCACCAAATATCGTATGTGTTTTTAATAGCAGGTGTTGTGCTGGTAGCCGGGCTTTTTTATAAGAACTTTAGGAAAAAGAAATCGGTGAATCCATGAAAAAGTATGGTTTAATCGGCTTGCCATTGGTGCATTCGTTTTCAAAACGTTTTTTTACCGAAAAATTTGAAAGGGAAGGCATCGATGCGCAATATGATTTGTACGAATTGCAAAAGATTGCGGACTTCAAGGAACTCATTAGTTCTGTGCAGCTCGGCGGATTGAATGTCACCATTCCCTACAAGGAGCAGATTATTCCCTATCTCAATGAGTTGGACGATACGGCTGCGCAAATCGGCGCGGTGAATGTTATTAAGTTTAACAATACTGCGCATGGTCTCGTCCTGAAAGGCTTCAATTCCGATGCCGTTGGTTTCGAAAAGTCGCTTGTGCCGCTGCTAAAGCCATACCACCGCAATGCGCTGATTCTTGGTACGGGTGGCGCTTCAAAAGCTATTGATTATACCCTCCGCAAGTTGGGAATTATACCTACTTTCGTGTCGCGTACGCCAAAACCGGAAGTGCTTGGCTACTGGCAACTTACCGAAGAGGTCATTGGTGCAAACACCCTCATCGTAAATGCCTCGCCAGTGGGTACCTTTCCGCATTCCGACGAATGCCCCGATATCCCATATCAATTTATAACCCCGCAGCATGTGTTGTACGATGTCGTTTACAATCCTGCCGAAACCCTCTTTATGAAGAAAGGCGCCGAACGAGGAGCTGTTGTCCTGAATGGCGAAGCCATGCTTGTGGGCCAGGCGGTGGCTGCCTGGGAAATCTGGAATGGGGAATTTTGAGCTAACCACCAGGAATTAAGCTCTCCGGTTAATTTGCAGTCTAAAAAATTTGCTTATCTTTGTTTCGGGATTTTTTTTGGGAAATCATGAAACGAACAACAAGCCAATGGTCGGCTGTTGTGCCTTTTTTATGGTTTTCGTGCTGCTAATTTTAAAAATTGATTGCATGAAGAACTTTTTTGTCCTGGGTTTGTGCCTTTTTATCTCCTTCAATGTCTATTCGCAGAATGTCCAACCTGCTTTTCCACAACTAGTCAGCAGTCGTTTCTCCCAATTCCTGGAAACATCGCTTCATGAGAAAGTTTACCTCCATACCGATAAGCCTTATTACAGTGCGGGGGAGAATATCTGGTTCAAGAGTTACTTGGTCAATGCTGCAACGCATTACCCCCAATCGCCAAGCCAGTTCCTCTATGTAGAATTGATAGACAGGTCCGATTCGGTGTTTTCCCGTGTAAAAATCCGCAAGGACTCGCTGGGCTTTTTTGCCGGGTGTTTTGCCCTCGAACCCGAAATGCCTGCGGGAAATTACGCTATCCGCGCTTATACTTATTGGATGCAAAATGCTGGAGCCGATTACTTTTTTTGTAAGGACATTTACATAGGGAATAGTATAGACGACCGCATTTCGTCTGAAATTACCTACGGCACACCATTAAATGGAAAAGTGCAGGTTAATGTGAAATTTACCAATATTTACCATGCTCCAATCGCCAACAAACCCGTAATTGTCGCCCATAATTGGAATGCGGCTAGTAAAAGGTCGTTTGTGCGGACAACCAATGCGGATGGGAAAATCAATTGGGCCATTATGCTCGATACAACCCGGCAGTCGAAGAAGTATATAAATGTTTCATTCGGCGATCCGAGCATGAAATTCAATAAACGGTTTTTTGTGCCGGAGTTCAGCACCGATTTTGATGTCCAGTTTTTTCCCGAGAGCGGGGTCTTGTTGGATGATAATCCTCATATTGTTGCCTTCAAGGCTATTGGGGCCAATGGATTGTCGGTGGATGTGGCAGGGAAAGTTTTTACTTCGGGGGGTGAGGAAGTTGCGGAATTTTCGTCTGTTCACAAAGGGATGGGGAAGTTCATCATGCTCCCCAGGGCGGGTGAAAACTATTATGCCCTCGTGAAAACGGCAGGGGGTATTGAAAAACGATTCGGGTTTCCGGCAGTTCAATCCCAGGGAGTTGCATTCCAGTTGGCATACAGCAAGGGAAAGCTACATTACGAGATGTTTAATAATACTTCTTTGGCAAACGATGCTCTTTGTCTGCTGATTCATTGCCGTGGAATTGCCTATGTGGTTCAGCCCTTGAGGCAACCGGTAGGGTATATTACTGAATCGCTGCTGCCAAACGGTATTTTGACGTTTTCGGTGGTCGATACGCTGGGAAATACTTATTGCGAACGGCTTTGTTTTGTGAACAATGCGAACATGCCCGTGGTGAGCATGGAGAGCGACAGACCCTTGTACCGGAAGAGGGAATCTGTGTGTCTGGACTTTAATATCCAGAATATCCAGCCTGTGGTTGGTAAGCCTGTGGCCGGAACTTATTCGGTGAGTGTTACCGATAGCAAGGCGGTGGAGATTGATTCGTTGAGCGACAATATATTAAGTTGTTTGTTGCTTACATCCGACCTGAAGGGTTATGTCGAAGAACCAGCGGCTTATTTTAAAGGGATTAATGCCCGGCAACGGGAAAACGTCGACTTGTTGATGCTGACACAGGGCTGGCGGCGATTTAATACGCCCGATGTGCTAAAAGGGGTTTGCAAGAGCCCCGAATACTATATGGAAATCGGCCAGGCACTTTCCGGCAAAGTTCTAAACCTGCTGAATAGGCCGGTAAAGAAAAGTGATATTTTTATGTTGTCATCCTATAAAATGCAAATCAGGGCGGTTGAAACCGATAGCCTGGGGAGGTACCAGATTGACGGCATTGAGTTCCCTGATGGCACGACGTTTGTATTGAAAGCCCGAAAGAAAAAGAATTTCGGGGATGTGGAGATTGTTCCCGATATCGATGCCTTTCCAAAGCCTGCGGTGTTCGTTCCGGCGCTTCGTGCGGATTTCATTACTTCAATGTCCGATTATCTTCAACAAAGCAGGGAAAAATATTATACTGAGGGTGGAACGCGGGTTATAGGCCTTGACGAACTGACCGTAAAGGCCAATCGGAAACCGGAAAACAGCTCCGGTGACATGTATTCCAGTATGGCCGACACCCAGATTGATTCTGAAAGGCTGAAGGGTTATCCCGGCATGATGATTATGGATGTAATTGCTACTGTCCCCGGTGTCCAGGTTGCCGGCAACCTGGTGTCAATCAGGGGTAGTTCTGGCAATCCGCTTGTCCTTATCGATGGCATTGAGACCCATGAATTGAACGACCTATCCTACCTGTCCACCGACGATGTGGAAAGCATAGCAGTATTTAAGGGCGCCGATGCGGCTATTTTTGGCGCACGTGGGGGCAATGGGGCCATATCCGTTAGGTTGAAAAAAGGTTATGTGCCCAACGGGGTGGCACCGGTGAGCCTTAGCCGTGTCATGCCGCTGGGATACCAAAAGCCAGTTGAATTCTACACTCCCAAATATGAGGTGGATTCGGTTCGTATGGATCCCAAGGCCGATTTGCGAACGACTATTTATTGGAATCCGAAACTTGTTGCCGACAGTTTGGGGAATGTACATGTCAACTTCTATACCGCCGACAAGGCGAATGATTATTCGGTTGTGTTCGAAGGGATTACTGAAAAAGGTGAAATTTGCAGGTATGTGGGGGTTCTGAGGCGGGAGTAGGTTTTTTTTTCTCCGAAATGAAAATCGGCTTGTCGTAATATCCAGAAGTGGATGTAGGCACTATTGCCCATGCTCCCCATTGATGAACTGTTTGCCGACCACATATACACGCTATATGTGGCCGGTCTTTTTATCTGGATTTGAATTGTTTTGGTGTTCCAATCTGGAAACAAAATATTTAGTCATAGGCTATTGTCAATTAAAATATTATGCCTATCTTTGCAACCCAATTTGGAATAAACCAAAAAGGATATAATAAAGCGATTTAAAAGATACTAAAAACAAAGTAAAATGCCTACAATTCAGCAATTAGTTAGAAAAGGAAGAGCAGAACTTATCGACAAAAGCAAATCGCCCGCGTTGGATTCTTGTCCTCAACGTCGTGGTGTTTGTGTTCGTGTGTACACTACTACTCCAAAAAAACCGAACTCGGCTATGCGTAAAGTAGCTCGTGTGCGCTTGACTAACCAAAAAGAAGTGAATGCTTACATTCCAGGCGAAGGACACAACCTGCAGGAACACTCTATCGTAATGGTACGTGGTGGTCGTGTGAAAGACCTTCCAGGGGTACGTTATCACGTGGTTCGTGGAACACTCGATACAGCCGGCGTAAATGGCCGGACGCAACGTCGTTCGAAATATGGAGCTAAACGCCCGAAACCAGGACAGCCAGCAGCAAAAGGCGCACCGGTAAAAGGTAAAAAGAAATAAGGCCTTTCTATCCCGAATCAAGGATGGAGGCGGATTTTAAAAAGTAGATTGACACAGTTCAATTCCTTTCAAAACTAACAAAATCAAGTTTAAACACTTGTTTGCGTTTTAAGGTAGCAGATGAAAGGTTGAGTAAATGGCTCGGAGGAGCCGTTGAAGTAAGACTAAAAGCAACCAAAAAAACAAAAACGGAAATTTTAAGTAAAATGAGAAAATCGAAACCAAAAAAGAGGGTCGTATTACCTGATCCGGTTTTCAATGAGTCGATGGTTACAAAGTTTGTGAACCATTTAATGTATGATGGAAAGAAATCCACAGCTTTCGACATATTCTACTCTTCGCTCGAAACTGTAAAGAATAAACTTCCCAACGAAGAAAAATCCCCACTTGAAATTTGGAAGAAAGCTCTCGAAAATATCACTCCGCTGGTAGAAGTAAAATCACGCCGCGTGGGTGGAGCTACGTTCCAGGTTCCTACCGAAATCCGTGCTGACCGCAAGGAATCCATTTCAATGAAAAATTTAATTTTATATTCACGCAAGCGTGGAGGACGTTCGATGGCCGATAAGTTGGCTGCCGAAATCGTTGACGCATTCAACAACCAGGGTGGCGCATTCAAACGCAAGGAAGATATGCACCGTATGGCTGAAGCGAACCGCGCATTTGCTCACTTTAGATTTTAATTGAAATATTAAAATAGCAAATATAAAAAAGAAAGTTGACAAATGGCTAAAGGAGATTTAAGTTATAATAGGAACATCGGTATCATGGCGCATATCGACGCCGGGAAAACAACAACTTCCGAGCGTATCTTGTTCTACACCGGCTTGACACACAAAATCGGTGAAGTGCACGATGGCGCGGCTACCATGGACTGGATGGAACAGGAGCAGGAGCGTGGTATCACCATTACATCTGCTGCAACTACAACCTCGTGGAATTATGGCGGTGATAAATATAAAATCAACCTGATTGACACTCCGGGGCACGTTGACTTCACCGTTGAAGTTGAACGTTCGTTGCGTATTTTGGATGGCGCCGTGGCTACATTCTGTGCTGTGGGTGGTGTTGAACCTCAATCTGAAACTGTTTGGCGTCAGGCTGACAAATATAACGTGCCCCGTATCGGGTTCGTAAATAAAATGGACCGTTCGGGTGCTGATTTTTACGAAGTGGTACGCCAGGTGAAGGATGTGCTTGGTGCAAGGCCTTGCCCAATTCAAATTCCAATCGGGGCAGAAGAAAAGTTTAAAGGGGTTGTTGATTTGGTGACCATGAAGGCTATTTTCTGGCACGACGAAACAATGGGTGCCGAATATTCTGTTGAGGAAATCCCTGCCGACCTGTTGGGCGAAGCTGAAGAATGGAGAGACAAAATGCTCGAAGTGATTGCTGAATACGATGATGTGTTGATGGAGAAATATTTCGACGATCCTTCAACAATTACCGAAAACGAAATCAGGGTAGCTATCCGCAAAGCGACGTTGTCCATGGAAATCAACCCGATGATTTGTGGTTCGGCGTTCAAAAACAAAGGGGTTCAGACAATGCTTGATGCCGTTTGTGCTTATTTGCCAAGCCCGCTTGATACACCCGAAATCGTAGGTAAGGATCCTCGTTTCGAAGACAAGGATGTCGTACGTCACCCGGATGCCAGCGAACCTCTGACTGCATTGGCGTTTAAGATTGCAACCGACCCCTATGTAGGCCGCTTGTGTTTCTTCCGTGTTTATTCAGGAAAACTCGAAGCCGGTTCGTATGTATACAATACGCGTTCGGACAAGAAAGAGCGTATTTCACGTATTTTCCAAATGCACTCCAACAAGCAAAACCCGGTTGACCTGATTTCTGCCGGTGATATTGGTGCTGGAGTTGGGTTCAAGGATATTCGTACGGGCGATACCCTGTGCGACGAAAGCAATCCTATCACTCTCGAGTCTATGGATTTCCCGGCACCGGTTATTGGTATTTCTATTGAGCCTAAAACTCAGAAAGACCTCGACAAACTGGGTATGGGGCTTTCGAAACTGGCCGAAGAAGATCCTACATTTACCGTCCACACTCAGGAGCAATCGGGACAAACTATCATCAGCGGTATGGGTGAGCTTCACCTCGAAATCATTATCGACCGTCTGAAACGTGAGTTCAAGGTAGAATGTAACCAGGGACGTCCTCAGGTAAACTACAAGGAAGCTATTACAAAGGCAGTGGAATTGCGCGAAACATATAAGAAACAGTCCGGTGGTCGTGGTAAGTTTGCCGATATCATTGTACGCGTTGAACCGATAGACAAAGACTTTGAAGGTGGAAACCTTCAGTTCGTCGACGTGGTGAAGGGAGGTAATATTCCTAAAGAATTTATCCCTTCCATCCAGAAAGGTTTTGCCAATGCAATGAAAAATGGTGTACTGGCAGGTTTCCCAATGGATAACCTGAAAGTAACCGTTATCGATGGGTCTTTCCATGCTGTCGATTCAGACCAGTTGTCATTCGAAATTTGTGCTTCGCTTGCATTCAAGAGCGCTTGTGCCAAAGCTAAACCAGTGTTGCTGGAACCAATCATGAGAATGGAGGTTGTAACGCCGGAAGAAAGCATGGGTGATGTTATCGGTGACTTGAACAAACGTCGTGGACAGGTTGAAGGTATGGAATCCAGCCGCACGGGAGCAAGAATCGTAAAAGCTAAAGTTCCACTGTCCGAAACATTCGGATATGTAACAGCTTTGCGTACTATCTCTTCGGGTCGTGCTACTTCTTCAATGGAATTCGACCACTATGCAGAAGTTTCTACTTCAATTGCCAAGGAAGTGGTTGCTGAAGCTAAAGGACACGTAGAACTTTTATAAAATCAACAGGCAACTGCCGCTTACCGGCAGTTGCCTGTTGGTATGACAAACCGGATAGTGAATGACTCTTATCCGGCGAAAATAAACCAAAATAATCAATATTAACAAAGCGACATGAGTCAAAAAATTCGTATCAAACTGAAATCTTACGATCACAACCTGGTTGACAAATCGGCTGAAAAAATCGTAAAAACAGTAAAGGCAACAGGTGCGGTAGTAAGTGGTCCAATTCCACTGCCAACACACAAACGTATTTTCACTGTGAACCGTGCTACTTTCGTAAACAAGAAATCGCGCGAACAATTCGAACTTTCATCTTACAAACGTCTTATCGACATTTACAGCTCAACAAGCAAAACGGTAGATGCCTTGATGAAACTTGAATTGCCAAGCGGTGTAGAAGTGGAAATTAAAGTTTAATTTAGTTACGAGTTACGAGTATTTAGTTACAAGTAATTCGGAAAGTAAATAAATTGTTACGTTTTAGAGTTCTCGCAACTCGTAACTCGTAACTTGTAACAAATTTATAAACAAAGCCGATCCCCCTTTAGGGGTTAGGGGTAAATTATTAATTGAAATGCCAGGATTATTAGGAAAAAAAATCGGAATGACATCCGTTTTCAGTGCCGACGGTAAAAATGTACCGTGCACTGTTATCGAAGCAGGTCCTTGTGTTGTTACTCAAATCAAAACGGTAGAAAACGATGGCTACGAAGCTGTTCAGGTTGGTTTCCAGGTGAAAACTGAAAAACACACGAACAAAGCCGAAATGGGTCATTTCAAAGCTGCCGGGGTAACACCTCAAAGACACTTGGTTGAGTTCAAAGGATTCGAAACAGAATTCAAGTTAGGTGATGCAATCACCTGTGAAATGTTTGAAGCAGATACGTTTGTCGATGTTGTCGGAACTTCAAAAGGTAAAGGTTTCCAAGGCGTGGTTAAACGCCATGGCTTTGGTGGGGTAGGACAGTCTACTCACGGTCAGCACAACCGTCTTCGTGCGCCGGGTTCGTTGGGAGCTTCATCGTATCCTTCACGCGTATTCAAAGGTATGCGCATGGCCGGACGTACAGGAGGTGATCAGGTGACAGTTCAAAACTTGCAGATTTTAAAAGTTATTCCTGAACACAATTTGGTTTTAATCAAAGGTTCGGTGCCGGGAGCTAAAGGTTCAATCGTAATCATCAATAAATAACCATGGAACTGAGTATAGTAAATATTAAAGGAGAAGACACAGGAAGAAAAGTATCGTTGAACGATGCAGTCTTCGGTATTGAGCCAAATGACCATGCTATTTATTTAGATGTGAAACAATATTTGGCAAACCAACGTCAGGGAACCCACAAGTCAAAAGGCCGCAGCGAGTTGGCTGGTAGTACCCGTAAGTTGGGAAGGCAAAAAGGAGGAGGCGGCGCCCGTCCGGGTGACATCAAATCCGGTGTACGTGTAGGTGGAGGCCGTATGTTTGGTCCCGTTCCACGCGATTATAGCTTCAAACTGAACAAAAAACTAAAGCAGTTGGCACGTAAATCCGCCTTGTCATACAAAGCGCTGAATAATGAAATTACAGTTGTCGACAGCTTGAACTTCGATGCTCCAAAAACGAAAGAATTTGTGGCAATGACAAAAAGTTTGAATATTGCTGATAAAAAGCCGTTAATTGTTTTAGCAAATCCAAATAAAAACGTATATTTGTCGGCTCGTAATTTGACAAAGTCAAAAGTTGTAACAGTTTCGGAATTAAGCACTTATGTAGTTCTTAATGCCAAATCGCTTGTTCTAACCGAAGAAGCTGTTGCTGCACTAGAACAAATATTTAAAGCATAAGGAGGCAGAAAATGGGAATTATCATTAAACCAATCGTTACGGAAAAAATGACCCGTCTGGGCGATAAATTGAATCGCTACGGCTTTCGGGTGCAGAAAGGCGCTAACAAGATTGAAATAAAACAAGCTGTCGAAGCTATGTATAATGTCACTGTAAATGAAGTTAATACCATGATTGTGGCACCAAAAGTAAAGAGCCGCTTTACGAAATCGGGTGTGATAACCGGGAAATCTTCTGCCTACAAGAAGGCAATTGTTACAGTGAAAGAAGGAGATAAAATAGATTTTTATAGCAATATCTAAAACAGTATGCGGTAAGTAGTAAGCAGTAAGTAGCAAGCACGGAAGGATAAATTCCGGAACTACAAGCTACCACTGCAAACTACCGGCTGTCAACTATAAATTAAAAAAATGGCTGTACGTAAACTAAGACCCACAACACCGGGGCAAAGACACAAGATTATTGGTACATTCGACACAATTACTGCGAGTGCACCAGAAAAATCTCTTGTTGTAGGAGGAGCAAAATCCGGAGGTCGTAACCATGCTGGTAAAATGACCATGCGCTACATTGGTGGCGGACACAAGAGGAAATACAGAGTAATTGACTTTAAACGCAACAAAGACGGTGTTCCCGCAACAGTAAAATCAATCGAATACGATCCGAACCGTTCGGCTCGTATTGCCTTGTTGTATTATGCTGATGGGGAAAAAACTTACATTCTTGCACCTAATGGATTGCAGGTAGGTCAGAAAGTAGTTTCCGGAGCTGAAGCTGCTCCCGAAGTAGGCAACTCGTTGCCGTTGCAAAACATCCCACTTGGTACGATAATTCACAACGTTGAATTACGTCCGGGCCAAGGTGCCGCTATGGTACGGTCGGCAGGAACTTTTGCACAGCTTACATCACGCGAGGAAAAATATGCGATTATCAAACTGCCTTCAGGCGAAATCCGCAAAATCCTCTCTACATGTAAAGCAACTATCGGTAGTGTTGGAAACTCTGACCATGGATTGGAAAGATCAGGAAAGGCAGGTCGCTCACGCTGGCTTGGACGTCGACCACGCGTTCGTGGTGTTGCTATGAACCCGGTTGATCACCCCATGGGTGGTGGTGAAGGCCGCGCTTCAGGAGGACACCCACGTTCTCGCAAGGGCTTGTTAGCTAAAGGGTACAAAACACGCGCCCCGAAGAAACAATCGAGTCAATATATTATTGAAAGAAAGAAAAAATAATTAGAAAACTAAGTAAATAATATGAGCCGTTCATTAAAAAAAGGACCATACATCAACCTGAAGCTCGAAACTAAAGTTTTAGCCATGAATGAAAGCGGGAAGAAAAACGTGATCAAGACATGGGCCCGTGCTTCAATGATTTCACCTGATTTTGTAGGTCACACAATTGCAGTTCACAATGGAAACAAATTTATCCCCGTATATGTAACCGAAAATATGGTAGGTCACAAGTTAGGTGAATTTTCCCCTACTCGTAACTTCCGCGGTCACGGTGGTAAGAAGAAATAATCCATTGAAATTTTTAAATCAGAAAAAATAAACATTTCAAGAAAATGGGTGCAAGAAAAAAAATATCAGCCGACGCAAGAAAAGAAGCTAACAAGACTCTTTATTTTGCCAAGCTCAACGATGTTCCAACCTCGCCGCGCAAAATGCGCCTCGTAGCCGATATGATCCGCGGTATGGAAGTGAACAAGGCTTTGAGTGTACTGAAGTTCTCAACAAAGGAAGCTTCAGGTAAATTAGAAAAACTGTTGAAATCGGCTATTGCCAACTGGGAAAATAAAACCGAACAAAAAGCAGACAACGCAGACTTATATGTAAGTGGAATTTATGTGGATTCAGCAACCATGCTGAAACGCCTTCGCACAGCGCCTCAAGGCCGCGGGTACCGTATCCGTAAACGTTCGAACCACGTTACTATTTTTGTTGATACAAAGACTACTAACGATAATCAAATTTAATTGCTCGATGGGACAAAAAATTAATCCAATAAGTAACCGCTTAGGAATCATACGTGGATGGGATTCAAACTGGTATGGTGGTAATAATTATGGTGACACCATACTTGAAGACCACAAAATCAGGAAATACCTCAATGCCCGTCTTGCAAAAGCCAGCATCTCGCGTATCGTGATCGAACGCACCCTGAAACTGGTGACTATCACTGTTTGTACTGCCCGTCCCGGTATCATTATCGGTAAAGGTGGCCAGGAAGTTGATAAGCTGAAAGAAGAATTGAAGAAAATTACCGACAAGGAAGTCCAAATCAATATTTTTGAAATCAAACGCCCTGAATTGGATGCCATGATTGTTGCCAATAACATTGCACGTCAGGTTGAAGGTAAAATCGCTTACCGCCGCGCTACCAAAATGGCTATTGCCTCTACCATGCGTATGGGAGCCGAAGGTATCAAGGTCATGTGTTCGGGTCGTCTGAATGGTGCCGAGATGGCACGCTCGGAAATGTACAAAGAAGGAAGAACCCCTCTGCATACTTTCAGGGCCGATATCGATTATGCCCATGCCGAAGCATTGACCAAGGTAGGGTTGATTGGTATCAAAGTATGGATTTGCCGTGGAGAAATCTATGGAAAGAAAGACCTGGCTCCGAATTTCGCAGCTACCAAAGAAAGCTCACGTGGCGGCGACCGTTACAACAGCGAGCGTGGCGACCGCAAGGACCGCAACGACCGTGGGGGTAAAGGTTTTAAAAAGAGAAAAAATTAACTGTTATAAATGAATTTGATTTAAGGAAATTATGTTACAACCTAAAAAAACAAAGTTCAGGAGACAGCAGAAAGGGCGCATGAAAGGAAATGCCCAAAGAGGTAACCAGTTGGCGTTCGGATCTTTTGGAATAAAATCGTTAGAGTCTAAATGGTTAACAGGTCGCCAGATTGAAGCTGCCCGTATCGCTGTAACCCGCTATATGCAACGTCAGGGTCAAATCTGGATTCGCGTTTTCCCGGATAAGCCTATCACAAAGAAACCCGCCGAAGTGCGTATGGGTAAAGGTAAGGGTGCTCCCGAAGGTTTCGTGGCTCCAATCACGCCGGGACGCATGTTGTTCGAAGTAGAAGGGGTTTCATTCGAAATTGCAAAAGAAGCATTGCGCTTGGCAGCCCAGAAATTACCGGTGACTACTAAATTTGTAGTGAGACGAGATTATGATTTCACCTCTCAAAATGTGTAAGGAAAATGAAAACAAGAGAAATAAAAGAATTAAGTATTAAAGAAATTCAGGAACGCATGGATGCCGAAAAAGAGCGCCTGCAGCACCTGAAATTGAACCACTCCATTTCTCCTCTTGACAATCCGTTGCAAATCAAAGAGGTTCGTAGAACTATCGCGCGTTTTGCTACTGAGTTACGTCAGAGAGAAATCAATCAATAAAATTATGACCCTGATGGAAACAAGAAACTTAAGAAAAGAAAGAACAGGTGTCGTTTTTAGCAATAAGATGGATAAAACCATAACTGTTGCTGTAAAATGGAAAGAAAAACACCCTATTTACGGAAAATTCGTAAATAAAACGAAGAAATATCACGCTCACGATGAAAAGAACGAATGCAACATTGGCGACACTGTACGCATTATGGAAACCCGTCCGCTGAGTAAATTAAAAAGATGGAGATTAACTGAAATTATCGAAAGAGTTAAGTAATTATGATACAACAAGAATCAAGACTCACAGTAGCCGATAACAGTGGAGCAAAAACCGCTCTTTGTATTCGTGTATTAGGAGGAACCAGCAAGCGTTATGCTACACTGGGTGATATTATCGTTGTTGCCGTGAAAAGTGTAATACCTTCGAGCGACATTAAAAAAGGGATTGTTTCAAAAGCAGTTATCGTTCGTACCAAGAAAGAGGTTCGCCGTGCTGATGGTTCTTACATCCGTTTCGACGATAATGCCTGTGTTTTGTTGAACAATGCCGGTGAAATCCGTGGAAGCCGTATCTTTGGTCCGGTAGCCCGCGAATTGCGTAATACCAATATGAAAATCATATCACTTGCACCTGAAGTGCTTTAATCTTCGAAAAAACATAACAGCGATGAGTAAATTACACATAAAAAAAGGTGATACCGTATACGTTAATACCGGGGTTGACAAAGGCAAAACCGGTCGCGTGTTGGAAGTTCTTGTGAAAGAACAGCGCGCTATCGTAGAAGGTGTTAACATGGTCTCGAAGAGCACCAAACCTAACGCGAAAAGTCCTCAAGGTGGAATAATCAAGAAAGAAGCAGCTATCCATATTTCCAATTTGAACCCTGTTGAAGGCGGTAAGCCCGTTCGCGTGGGACGCAAATTGAACGCCGAAGGCAAATTGGTGCGTATTTCCAAAAAATCAGGAGAGGAGATTTAAGAATGAATACAGCAAGTTTAAAACAAGATTATAGGGAACGTATCGTTCCTATTTTGATGAAGGAGTTTGGTTACACTTCGGTTATGCAGGCGCCAAAACTCGAGAAAATTGTTCTTAACCAGGGATTGGGTATTGCAGTGGCCGATAAGAAAATTATCGAAATTGCAATCAACGAGATGACAGCCATTACTGGCCAGAAAGCCGTTGCCACTAGTTCCAAAAAAGATATCTCGAACTTCAAGTTGCGTAAGAAAATGCCTATCGGTGTTCGTGTAACCCTTCGTGGCGACCGCATGTACGAATTTCTGGAACGCTTAATCCGTGTTGCTTTACCCCGTGTACGCGACTTCAAGGGAATCGAAAACAAGTTTGATGGGCGTGGGAATTATACCCTGGGTATTACCGAGCAAATTATTTTCCCCGAAATCAACATTGATAGCATCAACCGCATTTTGGGTATGAACATTACTTTTGTAACAACAGGTTCAACCGACGAAGAAGGTTTTGCCTTGTTGAAAGAATTCGGATTACCATTCAAAAAAAACTAATTTAGACATACAATGGCAAAAGAATCAATGAAAGCCCGCGAGGTTAAGAGAGCCAAACTGGTTGCTAAATTCGCAGAAAAACGCGCAAAATTAATTGCCGAAGGAAACTATGATGCCCTTCAGACATTACCTAAAAACGCTTCGCCAGTACGGTTGCACAACCGTTGCAAAATTACCGGCCGTCCAAAAGGGTATATGCGCCAATTCGGAATCTCACGTATCCAGTTCCGCGAAATGGCTTCTAACGGTTTAATCCCGGGATTGAGAAAAGCAAGCTGGTAAATACATGGTAAAAAAGTTAATTGGTTGACTCGTTGGCCAATTAACTGATTCACTTTTTATACCAACCAATAAAAAAATAAATTAAATATTGTCCCGACGGTCGGGATCAATTTAAAAACAATAATATGACAGATCCAATAGCAGATTATCTTACGAGGTTGCGGAACGCCATAAAAGCGAACCACCGCGTGGTGGAAGTTCCAGCATCGAATTTGAAAAAAGAAATTACCCGGATATTGCACGAGAAAGGCTATATCTTAAACTACAAGTTTGTTGAAGAGGGACCCCAGGGCACTATTAAGATTGCCTTGAAATATGATCCGGTTAATAAAGTTAGCTCGATTAAGAAAATGATCAGGATTTCAACTCCGGGTCTTCGTAAATATGTGGGACACAACGATATGCCCCGTGTGTTGAACGGATTAGGTATTGCCATTCTTACTACCTCTAAAGGTGTTATGACCAACAAAGAAGCAGCAGACCTCAAAATAGGTGGTGAAGTAATTTGTTACGTTTATTAATAGGAGGAAAGAAGCATGTCAAGGATAGGAAAATTACCCATAAGCGTTCCTGCAGGTGTTACAATCACCGTGAATGGTACAGTAGTTACTGTAAAAGGTCCAAAAGGGACTTTAAGCCAGGAAGTTAATCCCAATATTTCAGTTGTTGTCGAAAATGGCGTTTGCACTGTGTCGCGTCAGGATGACGAAAAACAAAACCGTTCGTTCCATGGCTTGTATCGCGCATTGATACAGAATATGGTTACCGGGGTTTCGGAAGGTTACAAGAAAACGCTCGAATTGGTGGGTGTAGGTTACCGTGTGTCAAACCAGGGTCAGGTTTTGGAATTTGCGTTAGGTTACACTCATAACATTTTTATGGGTTTACCGGCAGAAGTGAAGATTGAAACAAAGAGCGAACGTAACCAAAATCCGGTTCTGATACTGGAAAGTTGCGACAAGCAATTAATCGGACAGATTTGCGCAAAAATCCGTTCGTTCCGCAAGCCGGAACCATATAAAGGCAAAGGTGTTAAATTCGCTGGTGAGGTACTTCGCCGCAAAGCAGGTAAGTCTGCTGGTAAATAATTTACGTAAACTTGTGAAATTATGACAACAAATAAAGAAAGAAGAGCCAGAATAAAAGCACATATCCGTCACAATGTGAGCGGAACTGCCCAAAGACCACGCATGACTGTTTTCAGAAGCAATACCCAGATTTACGCACAGTTGATTGATGACGTGAACGGAGTAACCTTGGCTTCTGCATCATCGCTTGGATTAAAGGAAAAAGTAACTAAAATTGAACAAGCTGCTAAAGTAGGCGCATTAGTAGCTAAAGTTGCTCAGGAAGCCGGAATTACAGAAGTGGTATTCGACCGTAATGGTTACTTGTACCATGGTAGAGTTAAACAATTAGCCGACGCAGCACGCGAAGCTGGTCTTAAATTCTAATCGAAGTATGGCAACAAATATGAATAAAGTAAAAACAACCAATGATTTGGAATTAAAAGACAGGTTGGTAGCTGTTAACCGCGTAACGAAAGTTACCAAAGGTGGACGCACATTCAGTTTTTCAGCTATCGTTGTTGTAGGTAACGAAGATGGTATCGTAGGTTGGGGACTTGGTAAGGCTGGTGAAGTAACAGCTGCTATCGCTAAAGGAACCGAAGCTGCTAAGAAGAACCTGATTAAAGTGCCGGTTATTAACGGAACAATCCCGCACGAACAAATTGCGAAATTTGGAGGTGCTCAAGTATTCATTAGCCCAGCATCGCACGGTACCGGGGTAAAAGCTGGTGGCGCTATGCGTGCGGTACTCGAGAGTGTAGGTGTAACCGACGTGTTGGCAAAATCAAAAGGTTCGTCGAACCCGCACAACCTGGTGAAAGCCACTATTGCAGCATTA
This sequence comes from Paludibacter sp., assembly GCA_035299105.1. Taxonomy (GTDB): domain Bacteria; phylum Bacteroidota; class Bacteroidia; order Bacteroidales; family Paludibacteraceae; genus Paludibacter. The sequence continues at coordinate 24,762 of DATGXD010000323.1, forward strand.
GGCGAATTGCGCGATGCCCACATGGTGGCTCAGAACAGGAATGTTTCACTTGATACAGTGTTTAACGGATAAATCGAAAGGAGAATTTTATGGCAACAATAAAAATAAAACAAGTTCGCAGTAAAATCAAATCGCCTAAAGTACAGAAACTGACTTTGGAAGCATTAGGTTTAAAAAAAATGAATGCCGTAGTTGAACATGAAGCTACTCCCCAGATCCTGGGCATGGTTGCAAAAGTGAAACACTTGGTTGAAGTGATCAAATAATATTATTCTTAGACTCTTTAAATTAAAAGATATGAATTTAAGTAATTTAACCCCTGCCGCAGGTTCTGTCAAGACGAGGAAAAGAATTGGTCGTGGTACCGGTTCAGGTTTAGGTGGAACTTCTACAAAAGGGCATAAAGGACAGAAATCACGTTCGGGATATTCTAAAAAAATCGGTTTCGAAGGTGGCCAGATGCCAATCCAACGCCGTTTGCCTAAATTTGGTTTCAAGAATGTCAATCGTGTGGAATACAAAGCCATCAACCTGGAAACATTGCAGGCCATTGCCGAAAACAGCAAGCTAACCAAAATCGGTCTGACCGAACTGAGGGAAGCTGGTTTCTTGTCAAAAACTGCTTTGGTGAAAATCCTTGGTAACGGGACTTTGACATTGAAACTCGATGTTGAAGCAAATGCATTCTCTAAATCGGCAGAACAAGCAATTATTGCCGCAGGTGGAACCGTAGTAAAATTATAAACTCATGAGAATCATAGAGACAATCAAAAATATCTGGAAGATTGAAGACCTTCGCAGTAGGCTGCTAACAACGATTTTGTTTGTAACTATTTACCGTTTCGGATCATTTATCGTTCTTCCGGGTATCGATCCCACTGCTTTGACAGCATTGAAGAGCCAGACCAGTGGTGGTCTGCTGGCGTTGCTGGATATGTTTTCAGGTGGTGCTTTCCATAATGCTTCGGTATTTGCCTTGGGTATCATGCCGTACATTTCGGCCTCTATCGTTATTCAGTTGTTGACAATCGCTGTTCCCGCTTTCCAGAAAATGCAACGCGAAGGTGAAAGCGGACGCCGCAAAATGAACCAGTACACCCGTTACCTGACAGTGATTATCCTGTTGTTGCAGGGTCCATCGTACTTGATAAACCTGAGTGTTCAACTTGCCCAGGCAGGTTCGGCTCTTCCTGGTGGATTCTGGTTTACAGCTTCTTCCACGCTGATTTTGTGCGGTGGAAGCATGTTCGTTATGTGGCTGGGTGAACGCATTACCGATAAAGGGATCGGAAACGGTATTTCGTTTATCATCCTCGTCGGTATAATTGCACGTTTCCCCGGAGCTGTGATTAAGGAATTTGCTTCGCGCTTAACCGACGCCGGTGGTGGTTTGGTTATGTTCCTTGGTGAAATCATCTTCTTGCTTGTTGTTATTGGAGCTTCTATCCTTTTGGTACAAGGAACCCGTAAAATCCCTGTGCAATATGCAAAAAGGATTGTTGGAAACAAACAATATGGAGGTGTACGTCAGTACATTCCCCTGAAGATTAATGCAGCCGGTGTAATGCCTATCATTTTTGCCCAGGCTATCATGTTCATTCCAATCACATTGGTTGGATTTTCAAAATCTGAATCAATGACAGGCTTTATACACCAATTTATGAATAATACCGGTTTCTGGTACAATTTGGTGTTTGGTTTGATGATTGTGGTATTCACTTATTTTTATACTGCAATTACCATTAACCCTACCCAGATGGCAGAGGACATGAAGCGTAACAATGGTTTTATCCCAGGTATCAAGCCAGGGAAACGTACCGCAGAATACCTTGATTTAATCATGTCGCGTATTACGTTGCCAGGTTCAATATTTTTGGCAATTGTGGCTATCATGCCTGCATTTGCACAATTGTTGGGAATAAACCAGGGTTTTGCCTCATTCTTCGGTGGAACCTCGTTGCTGATTCTTGTGGGTGTAGTGCTTGATACGCTTCAGCAGATTGAAAGCCACTTGTTGATGCGCCATTACGACGGTTTGCTGAAATCAGGACGTATAAAAGGACGTTCGAGCGGTGCGGCAGCCTACTAAAAAAAGATAATCGAATGATTTTTCTGAAATCTGATGAAGAGATAGAACTGCTTCGAATCAGTAATCAAATAGTAGCTAAAACGTTAGCAGAAATGGCCAAAATCATTGCTCCGGGTGTTAGCACCGAGCAGTTGGACAAGGTCGCTGAAGAATTCATAAGGGACCATGGAGCCGTACCGGGTTTTCTCGGTTACGGCGGGTTCCCGAAATCAATTTGCACATCTGTTAACGAACAGGTTGTCCACGGCATCCCCTCAGGAAAAGTAATTCTGAAGGAAGGCGATATAATTTCGGTTGATTGTGGTGCGTATATAAATGGGTTCCATGGTGATTCGGCCTACACGTTTTGTGTAGGTGAAGTGAAGCCGGAAGTCCTGGATTTGCTTCGTACTACAAAAGAATCCTTGTACAAGGGAATTGAACAAGCCGAAGAAGGCCGCCGGTTGGGAGATGTGGGGCATGCTATTCAAAGTTATTGTGAAGCACGAGGCTATTCCGTTGTCCGCGAAATGATAGGACACGGTGTGGGGCGAAAGCTGCACGAATCGCCCGAAGTTCCGAATTACGGCAGAAAGGGAAATGGTATTATGCTCAAATCGGGGATGACCATTGCCATTGAACCAATGATAAACCAGGGAAGCCGGAATTTGGTTTTCGAAAGGGATGGATGGACGACCCGGACTTTAGACCGCAAGCCATCCGCACATTTCGAACATTCGGTTGCGATACGGCGTGGCAAAGCGGACATACTATCGAGTTTTGAATATATAGAACAAGTTTTAGGAAATAAAGCAATTTGACTTATGGCCAAACAAACAGCAATTGAACAAGATGGAAAGATAATCGAAGCATTGTCGAACGCCATGTTTCGTGTAGAACTGGAGAACGGTCACGTGATTACAGCACATATTTCCGGCAAAATGCGTATGCATTACATTAAAATCCTGCCGGGCGATAAGGTGAAGGTTGAAATGTCTCCCTATGATTTGTCGAAAGGAAGAATCTCGTTCAGATACAAGTAAAGCCCGCAGCCTCCCGCCGGAGGTTTTGGGTAAAAGTTAATTCAAGTAAAGGAATATAGTAAATAATATCCAACTATTTTAAAAGCCTCAGGATAGTTGGAAGTCCCCCCACCGGGGGAAAGCCCAATTTTCCTTTGAAATGTATCGTTTCACCACTTTTAATTTTGCTTTTTGTTGCTTCTGC
>DATGXD010000324.1:0-3302 GCA_035299105.1 Paludibacter sp.
AACACGCTGCGTGCTTTGGAAGAAGGCCTCGAAAGCTTTGCCGGATGTGCCGTGGTTATCTCGCACGACCGTTGGTTCCTCGACCGTATTTGTACACACATCATTGCCTTTGAAGGCAATTCGGAGGTATTTGTGTTCGAAGGTTCTTACTCCGAATACGAAGAAAACAAGAAAATGCGCTTGGGTGACGAAGGACCAAAACGGATTCGCTACAAAAAACTCATGGCCTGACAATTAGCATACAGAATTGGATTCATTCCCTGCAAAAAAACAACCGTGGAAAACTAAGGCACGGTTGTTTTTTTTATGCCGCACAGTGTCAGTTACAGGGGAACTGCCGGGGTCTGCGAACCAGTGGGTCAACGACCAGGGCAAGTTAGTTCCACTCCTGTTGTTCGGTTGGAAACCGCGAGCCCTACCCCTTATTTCAACGGTCTTTTTTTAATCATCCCACCTTTTGCATCCTTTATGCTGTTCATCACAACAAACGCATCGCTGTCGATTTTTTCAATCTCGGTTTGTAACTTCGACAACTCCAAGCGGGTTAGCAAAGTATAAACTATATCGGTCTGTTTCAATGGCACACCACGTTTTGCATACCCTTTCTTTCCGGTATACAAGGTGCAGCCCCTTCCAATTTTCTCAATAATAGCCAACCTTATTTCTTCGGGCTTGTCAGATATAATTGTCACGCCGACATATTCTTCAACTCCTGTAATAACAAAATCGACTGTTTTTGAAGCAGCCAAATAGGTCAGGATTGCATACAAGACAATTTCAATGGAAAACACAAAGGCCGCGGCAGCAAAAATAATTATGTTGAAAATCAAAATGACATCCCCTATCGTCAACGAAGTTTTACGGCTTATAAACACCGCCAACACCTCCGTCCCATCGATTACAGCGCCCCCACGAACCACCAGGCCTATTCCCAAACCCAGGAAAAAACCCCCGAACACCGAAACCAACAACTTATCGTTTGTGATGGAAGTAAAAGGAACTACATAAATGGTTAAGGCAAGTACAAATATTGCAACAATACTTTTTATTGCAAATTGGGTACTTACCGTGGAGAATGCCAACACCAAAAACGGGATATTTATCAAAACAATTAAAATTGAAAGCGAGATACCGGTCAGCTCCGTGGTAATAAGCGAGATACCGGTAACACCTCCATCAAGGAATGAATTTGGCAATAAAAAACCCTTCAATCCAAAACTTGCCGAAAAAACACCTAACAGAATCAGCAAGCTATCACGCACTATGTGCGAAAATTCAACCTTGGCAAAACGAATTTCCCTTTCTAGTTGAATTGCAGTTGGCTTGTTTTCCCTCTTGTTAAGATGACGCTTCACAAGCCTAACAAAAAAATATAGAAATACCGGGTTCATTTCTTTGTTTTTGTTTTTTGTTTAAAAACAACCTTGAAAAAACACCAATTGCCGGAACTTACACCACCGCACCGGAGATCTCGTGGTTTCAATACTCCTTGCTCTCCTCTCCCCTCAGTACACGCAACCCGCTCATTGCCAAAGCTTCCATTTCATCTTCGCCCGGATACACAGCCACTTTCGCCATCGGGGAAATCATTCTCTTCACAAATTCGACAACATACAAACTGTAGGCAATCCCACCGGTGAGAATCACCGCATCGACCTGGCCTTCCATCACAGCCAGCATGGCGCCAATTTCCTTTGCTATGTTATAAGCCATGGCATCCAACACCAATTTTGCGCGGCTGTCTCCCGAAACTGCCTTTTTCTCAGCCACAAGCTCTTCGTTAATGCCAAGGTGCGCCATTAACCCGCCATTCCCGACAAGCATTTTCTTAATTTCATCCTGCGAGTATTTCCCGCTAAAACACAATTCAACCAATTGCCCCGCATCCAGCGTACCCGACCGTTCGGGCGAAAACGGGCCATAACCATCCAATCCCTGGTTGGAATCGATTACCCTGCCATAACGGTGCGCGGCCACCGAAATCCCGCCTCCCAAATGGGCTACCACCAGCCGGAGCCTTTCGTAGGTAGTGCCGTTTGCAGCAGCATACTTGCGCGCAATGGCCTTGTGGTTCAGTGCATGAAACTGCGACTTCCGTGGAATTTGGGGAAGCCCGCTGATCCGTGCCACCTCTTCATACTCGTCGACCACCACAGGATCGGCAATCAAAGCCCGGCAGCCGGGAATTTGCCGGGCAATTTCCCTTGCAATCACAGCCCCAAGGTTGCTGGCATGTTCAGCCGTGTGATGGCTTTCCAGGTCAGCAATCATGCGGTCATTCACCTCGTAAACTCCCGATTCGATAGGGCGCACAATACCCCCACGCCCAACCACGGCTGAAAAACCAGACAATTCGATCCCATCCTTTTCCAGGTAATCGAGTACCAGGTCTTTCCTGAATGCAAGCTGGTCGATGAGCTTCCGATAAGGTTTCAATTCCTCTGCCGAATGGCGGATTGTATGCAGGCACAGCAAGGTTTCGTCTTCATAAACCGCAAATTTGGTTGAAGTTGAACCCGGATTCACAGACAATATTTTAAACATAACACAACTGGGTTTGAAATTTCAGCATTCGTTTTTGGCAAAGATAGGAAATTAGTTGAATCCATTTTTAATATTTTGATTTTTCCTGTATAAAAATACCATAATGCCGGATTTTATCATCCATCAAAAAAACGTATTAAATTTAAAAGTGTTTGCACACGGTCATTTTTCCCCATAAAACTTTGTATCATAAAGAATTATTTTGTACTTTTGCATTCGAAACAGGATACGGAGGAGGGGACATAAGTCCCCTCGTTTGTTGAAATAGCACCAATATGATATTAAAAGAAACTATATATCAATTAGTTGAACAATTCTTGAACGATACAGGTTATTATCTGGTCGATATAAAAACAACTCCTGACAACAAAATCCAGGTAGAAATCGACTCGTTCGAGGGCGTTTCACTTGAATTCTGTGCGGGGTTGAACCGCCATGTCGAGAGCCAACTTGACCGTGAAACCGAGGATTACGAACTGGAAGTAAGTTCGGCCGGCCTGACAGAACCTTTCAAGGTACTGAAACAATATGAGAAAAACATTGGCAACGAAGTGGAGACACTAACAAAAGCCGGCAAAAAATTCTCGGGCATGTTGCTCGAAGCGAACGAGAATGGATTCACGTTGCAAATTGAAAAGACCGTAAAACCGGAAGGGGCAAAACGCAAAATAACAGTTTTGGAAAACCTGGATTTCAAGTACGAAGATATCAAAACAACAAAATATATTTTAAAATTCAAATGAAATAGCACGTCAGCC
>DATGXD010000325.1:0-6397 GCA_035299105.1 Paludibacter sp.
CATTACCACCTTCACTTCGGCCTTTTCCTTTACCAGCAAACGAACCAGTTGAGCTGATTTGTAGGCTGCAATACTACCGGTGACTCCTAAAATTATTCTCTTCCCTTCTAACATTTTCTTTTAGCTTTTCGAAATGGTTGAACGCCTTCTTTTACTGGCAAAAATACAAAAATGAATTGAACTTATAACATACAAAAAAAGATAAAAGAATAATGTACTGCTGTCAATACAATATTCCTTTATCTCTACAGTTAAAGAAAACGAATCCGTTTTATTTTATTTTATCTTTGATCGGGTTGCGGTAATACACCTTATCCTCGATGAATTCCTGGGTTGCAATAAGAACCGGTTTGGGCAGTTTTTCGTAGTAGCGCGAAATTTCTATCTGCTCCCTGTTTTCAAACACCTCTTCGATATTTTCGTTGAACGAAGCAAACTCAAGCAATTTTTTATCGAGTTCCGACTTAATTTCAACACTAATCTGGTTTGCACGTTTGGCAATTACTTTTACTGTTTCGTAAACATTTCCGATATTAGCGCTCATGGTATTCATATCACGCGAAATCGTGTTCGTTGGCGCATTTACTTTTTTATAATCCATACTCGTATATTTTAGTCTTTCACAATTTTTTTCGATTCATTGAAAATCTTATCGGCATCTTTCCGCGATTTGCCTTCGGGAAATTCATTGATGTAATTGTAATATTCATCAATTGTATTCCGGTAACGATCCATCTTCAGTTCTTCGACACTCTGAACCGCTTGCTGGTACTTCGCCTCAAGGATAATCATCGATAGTTCTTCGCGGTATTTTGTCGAAGGATATTTTTTCAGTGCATTCTGGGCTGCAATCACCGCAGACAAATAGTTGTTCCCCATGTAATTGCCAAGATTGTAATACAATTTGGCGTTCAGGTACGACTTGTATGCAAGTTTATCGTTCAGTTCATCCAGCAATTTATTGGCATCGGGTACCCGCTCGCTTTCAGGGTAGGTATCGACAAATTCCTGCAAGGATGCTATGGCATCGTATGTCGAAGTCTGGTCAAGACGTGTATCGGGCGAATCGAGGTAATAGCAATACCCGATCATGTATTTGGCTTCAACTACAAATTTGCCTTTCGGATATGTTTTTACATAGGTTTTGTAATATTCGCTCGCCGAGAAATAATCTTTTTGCCCCAGGTATGATTTGGCAAGGTAGTTCAACACGTACTCGGAGCGTTCGGTTCCTTTGTAATAGCTCGAGACGGCATCAAACAGCGTTGAAGCCCGCATGAAATCACCTTTATCGAAATATTCAACAGCTTTGTTGTATTTCAGTTCGGGATCATCGGATTTCAATAACTTCTGGTATTCGCCACAAGAAGCAAAAAACAGGACTGACAACAACAGGATGAAAGGTACTTTCTTCATATTTTAATAGGGAGTGCAAAATTAATTATTTAATCAGGAATAAAAAAATATACACATAGTATTTAACCAAAGCCTAATGTTTTTGTTAGTTGTTGGGAATTATTGGGTTAAGTATTTCCTGAACCCTTCGGTATAAGTAACCTTTGTCTTACCATCTTTGTCCACATAAATGAGGTAGCAATCCATTCCGGGGATGCGCTTACACACTTTCAGGCAACTGTCGACCCCCAACACCATGAAAGGCGTGTCGTAGGCATCGGCCATGGTAGCCGTCGGCGCCACGATAGTCACGCTCAACAGGTTGGTTGCAACAGGGTACCCTGTATGCGGATTGATAATGTGTGTGTATTTCTTTCCATCTTTCATGAAGAATTTCCGATACCCGCCAGCAGTGGTAACCGCACAGTTTGTGATAGCAATAACGGTTTGCAAACCCTCGACAGTGCCGGTGGAGTCGTCGACAGCCCTGTCAATACCAATCCGCCATTTTCCACCTTCATTGTTCAGGCCTTTACAAGCCACTTCGCCCCCTATTTCAACCATGTAGTTTTTGCAGCCATTATCTTCCAGCAGTTTCGAAATAACATCAACAGAAAAGCCCTGGGCAATAGAATTGGCATCAATCATGATACGGGGGTCGTCCTTTATCAATTTGTGGTTTTCAATCCTCACTTTGTTGTACCCGATATAAGGCAGAAATTCGGACACAACCGGTAATTTGCTGTGGCTTTTGTTTCCAAAAGCAAACCCCCAGGCCTTCACCAGCGGGCCAACCGTTATGTCAAGGGCGCCATTTGTACGTTTGGAAACTTCGTGGGCTTCATTGAACATCGTTTCAAAAAGCGAATCTGTAGTCACCGTCGGGTCGTTATTGTTTATGCGCGAAATAACCGAATTCGGGATATAGGTCGACATCGACAAGTCGAATTCATGCAAGCGCTCTTCAATTTTTGATTGCAAATCAATACCTTCGGGTTGCTGGTACGTTATGGAATAAGTCGTGCCCTGGGTTTCACCTCTGTTGTGGATATAACCGACCGGTGGTTCCTGCCGGGACCTAATGTAAAAGGCCACGGCTAAAAGCAACACTCCAACAACAAAAAAAACATAAGCTCTTTTTTTATTCATCTTCCATTAATTCAATTAACAATCACATAATGCATGCCTGCAACAAGAACAAATCAACAACCATTATTCAGTATTCGAAATGCAACCTTTTGCCCCGTACATTTTCATCGAACGCCCCATTATTGTAAACCAACTGGCCGTTTACCCAGGTCTTCGAGATTGAATTATCAAATTCCATACCTTCGAATGGCGACCAACCGCATTTGTAAAGTATGTTTTCAGAGGTCACCTTCCACGATTTGTTTGGGTCCACGAGTACGAGGTCGGCATAATAACCCGGCCGGATGTAGCCACGCTTTTCAATCCGGAACAAATCGGCCGGTGCATGGCACATTTTCCCCACCACCTTTTCAATGGAAAAGATTCCCTTTTTCGCCATTTGCAGCATAGCTACCAACGAATGCTGGACGAGCGGGCCTCCCGAAGCGGCTGTCAGGCACGTACCCTCCTTTTCTGCTTTCAAATGGGGGGCGTGGTCGGTAGCTACGATGTCTATCAAATCGCTGTTAACAGCATTAATCAAAGCCAACCTGTCCGATTCGGCTTTAATGGCCGGATTCCATTTTATGCTGTTGCCGTATTTTGCGTAATCGGCATCCGAAAACCACAAATAATGGACACAGACTTCTGCGGTTATCCTCTTTTCTTTCAATGGCTTACGGTTCGAAAACAAAGCCATTTCGGCAGCTGTGGACAAGTGCAGCACATGCAGGCGCGAATTGTACTTTGTGGCAAGTTCGACGGCACGCGACGAGGAGATATAGCACGATTCCGCATTCCGGATCACGGGGTGGTATTCCACAGGGATATTGTCGCCCAATATCTTTTTATAATGTTCGATATTCGAGCGAATGGTGGCCTCATCTTCACAATGTGTAGCTATCAGCAGGGGGATTTCGGCAAAAATAGCGCTGAGGGTTTCTTCGTTGTCAACCAGCATATTTCCCGTTGACGAACCCATGAAGACTTTTACGCCACAAACATTCCGAGCATCAATCCTTTTCAGTTCGCCCAGGTTGTCATTGGTTGCCCCCATGTAAAACGAGTAGTTTGCAAGCGATTTCCCGGCAGCCACCCTGTACTTTTCTTCGAGGGCTTCAACTGTGGTGGCCTGGGGCTTGGTGTTCGGCATATCCATGTACGAAGTGACGCCACCAGCCACAGCCGCCTTGCTTTCGGTGTATATGTCGCCTTTGTGTGTCAACCCCGGATCGCGGAAATGGACTTGGTCGTCAATCACGCCGGGCAACAACAACATGCCAGTTCCATCTATGCTTACACAAGGGTCGGGGACTTCGACATACTGTTCATTATCGTAAACGTCCTTGATATGTTCATCTTCAATCAGCACGGAGCCGGTGAATATACGGCCTTCATTTGCGATTGTGGCATTGCGTATGATTTGAAATTTGCTCATGAGTGTCCTGATTTAAGTTTTCCAAATTACAAGCCCAGGCAAAAGACCTCCAGGCTTGTATAAAAAAAAGAAAAATACAAAAAGATCCGGGAACAAGCATCCCTTCCAGCATAAAATTAAGATTGGATTAAATCCCTTTTTTGAGGGAATTTCCGCAAAAGGCTATTTAACTTGAGTTGAATAACACCCAGGAAAGCTTCCCCGAAAATACCCCCGCTCATTTTGGAAGTTCCCAAAACCCTGTTCACGAATATTATCGGAACTTCTTTCAGCGTGAACCCGCATTTGTATGCGGTGAATTTCATTTCAATTTGGAAAGCGTAGCCTTTGAACCGTACCTGGTCCAGGTTGATGGTTTCGAGCACTTGCCTCCTGTAGCATTTGAAACCGGCGGTAGTGTCGGCAATATCCATTCCCGTGACGGCGCGCACATATTTCGATGCAAAATACGACATCAGCACGCGCCCGATAGGCCAGTTAACCACATTGACACCCGACACATACCTCGAACCGATGGCTACATCGGCACCCTGGCAGGCACAAGCTTCGTACAATTTGTTCAAGTCTGCCGGATTGTGCGAAAAATCGGCATCCATTTCGAAAATAAAATCGTACTTATGCTCAACGGCCCATTTGAAACCAGTGATATAGGCAGTACCCAATCCAAGTTTTCCTTTCCGTTCGATAATAAACAACCGGCCGGCATATTCTGTTTGCAAATTCTTGACAATACCGGCAGTTCCATCGGGCGAACCATCTTCAATTATCAGGATATGGAAGTTCAAGGGCTGGCTAAAAACCGCCCGGATAATGTTTTCGACATTTTCCTTTTCGTTGTACGTGGGGATAATGACTAAGTTGGAGGTCATACAATTCAAATTGAGTGTATATTGCATTAAATATTAACCATGCTTACTGGCAATCAGAAAAAAAGAAGAACAAGACGAGTTAATTCTCAGAAAACGAACAATTCTGACGGTGTCATACGATTTAAAGCGATCAGTTGGATATCTTCGCCTACAACTATCTTTTCATTTTCCAGATAGTTCCGGACCGTATCAAAAGCCAACTCCGGCTGGTTGTTTTCACGGCTCAAATGACACAGGAAAACATATTGTAACCGTTCGTTATAGTTTGTGGCTATGAACATGCCGGTCTGGTCGTTGCTGAGATGCCCCGTGTCTGCCAGGATCCTGCTTTTGAGGTGTGCGGGATAAGTTCCCTGTGTCAGCATTTGAACATCGTAATTGGCCTCAAGAACCATGTAATCGGACTGAACCAAGTGTTTTGCCGCATCAGCCCCCACGCAACCCAAGTCGGTTGCAAAAGTAAACCTTTTTTCTTTATATTCAATCGTATAACCGACATTATCAGTTGCATCGTGCGAAACATGGAAAGCAGTTATCTTGAACTCGCCAATCTCGATGGTCTCGTCTTTTTCGATAAACTTTCTGCTGGTATACAGCTTTTCCGTCACACAGTAACTTTTTTGGATTCCCTCGTGCACCTGGCGGGTCGAGAATATGGGAATGCGGTATTTTTCGCCTAAAGATCCAACTGCTTTAATATGGTCGGCATGATCGTGAGTGACAAAAACAGCCCAGATGTTTTCAAAATCCAATCCCAAGTTCCGAAGGCATTTCCTGATTGTCCTGACCCCAAGCCCCGCATCGATTAAGAACCCTTTTGATGCATTTCCGATGAAGTAACAATTCCCGCTACTTCCACTGCCAAAACTTTGAAATCGTAATTTATCCATTTATAATATTTAGGATGGCAAAATTAACACTAAAAAACGAGAACCAGGGTACAAATAAACCGAAATAACGTTAACCAATTATAACACGCAGATAACAACCTAGTAATAAATAGGATATAAGTCTGGCAATCATGGGAAATTTGGAGTACTTGTTTAAAAAAGACGGCAGGCAAACATCACGACCCAATATTTGGTGACAAACATAGCCGTTCGCATCAAAACAAAAACCCGAACGGGTTACATTCGGGTTTTAAGTCTGTCCGGTATCATTTTTCCGGTTTATTGCCAGTTCCGGGTTTTGCAATGGCATCACGCATGGAAGTATCGGCCTCGATATTTTTCATTTTGTAGTAGTCCATGATTCCGAGGTTGCCGGTGCGGAATGCTTCGGCCATGGCCTTGGGCACTTCGGCTTCGGCTTCGATTACCTTGGCGCGCATTTCCTGCGACCGGGCCTTCATTTCCTGCTCGAGCGAAACAGCCATTGCGCGGCGTTCCTCGGCCTTTGCCTGGGCAATGTTCTTGTCGGCTTCGGCCTGGTCCATTTGCAACTGGGCTCCAATGTTTTTGCCTATGTCGATGTCGGCAATATCGATGGACAGGATTTCGAAAGCGGTACCGGCATCAAGTCCTTTTGTCAACACGAGCTTCGAGATTGAATCAGGATTTTCGAGCAC
>DATGXD010000326.1:0-9461 GCA_035299105.1 Paludibacter sp.
CTTATGCGCTGGAATACAAATGGGTTCCCGAAACATCCTATGAGTTGGAAATCGATTCGGCTGCATTTAGCAGCATTTATAAAAAAACGAACAACAAATACACTTCCGAATTTAAAATCCGCTCGCTGGACGAATATTCGAGCGTGAAACTTTATTTGACCGAATTTAACCCACAGGCCATATTCCAGGTTCTCGACACGAAGGATGCTGTAGTTGCCTCAGCAAAAGCCAACATAAAAGGCACCGGGATAAAATACCTCAAGCCGGGCGATTACTACGTCCGCATGTTTGTGGATGAAAACAACAACGGGAAATGGGACACGGGCGACTTGTCGGCAGCCCGGCAGCCCGAGCAAGTATACTACTACCCGAAAAAGCTGACCTTAATGGCCAATTGGGAATTTGAAGAAACTTGGGATTACAAGCAGATTCCGCTTTTGCAGCAGAAGCCGGCAGAATTGAAAAAAGATGCCGGTAAAAAAAGAGGAACCGAGTAACTGCGGGCGCAAACCAGGACTATCAAGCACACCTAACAGATTTTCAAGAAAAAACTGTTAGGTGTTTTTTTTTATGTGAGTTCGGGATAAGGTTTCCTGTGCATTAAGTCCGAAGAACTTGGTTGTGAACCAAAAGTCGGCGTGGTTATTGAAAAATTGAATACCTCCGGGATTCCAATATCCATTCCTTGGTTCCGTTGGGTTTACCTTATTCGAACCCACGTTATTTTATCATTTTTTTCTTGCCAACACTTCCAGGGCTTTTCTCACTGTGGCATCGTCCTTATAAAGCAAGGGGTAGAAACCCGAATCGCCAAGCACATTCCGCGTGATGTATGCTTCGAGTTGATTGACAATGAAGCGTTTCGAAACCCCGACATCTTTCTTGTTCGGAACCAAAGATTTGTCTTTCGACAGGGCAAAGCGTTCAAATTCCCCCAGCAAGTCGCGGGTATCGAGATAGGCTTCCATCTGTTTCCAGTTTTTATATTTCTTCAGTTCTCCCCGGTTGCGGTCGGCGTACACGAAAGCAAACTGGTACAATAAACCCGAATTAATGACTTTCTTGAGGTAAGGAGTGTATTCCGAAGTATCGCGCGGCACGAAAATATCGGGCATAATACCACCGCCACCATATACTGTCCGCCCGCCTATGGTTTTGAATTTCAGCGAGTCGGCCACATGGATGCTGTCCTGCGAATCGAATTCGCCGTGGTTGAAGCGGTTCAGTATATCCATTTCGTAATCGGCCGATTTGCCGCGCTCGTAATGTTTCTGTATGCTGCGTCCCGAAGGGGTGTAATAGCGTGCCACCGTCAGGCGCACAGCCGACCCATCGGACAAATTGAGCTGCTGCTGCACCAAGCCTTTGCCAAACGACCGGCGACCGATAATGGTTCCGCGGTCGTTGTCCTGGATAGCTCCCGAGAAAATTTCACTTGCCGAAGCCGAGAATTCATCAATCAGCACCACCAGCGGCGCGTTGATGCAACTCCCTTTGCCATCCGATTTGGCCTCGGAACGGGGATAGGACTTTCCTACCGAATAAACAATCATCCGCCCTTTCGGCAGGAACTCATTCACCATATAAATGGCCTGGTCCATGAATCCGCCACTGTTTTCACGCAAGTCCACAATGTATTTTTTAGCTCCTTTGCTGCGCAGGTCGGCAATGGCATTCAGGAATTCGGAATATGATGTTGCCCCGAATTTACCGAGACGAATAAAACCCACACCGGGTTCAATCATGTAAGCGATATCGACGGTATTCACCGGTATTTCGCCACGCGTAATGGAATAGTGCAATGTTTCGCGCGTGCCGTTGCGCCGAACGCCAAGCTTGACTTTGGTGCCGGCAGGCCCCCGAAGTTTTTTCATTACCTTTTCGTTGGTGATATTCTTGCCCACAAAAGCCGAATCGCCCACTTGCACAATCCGGTCGCCAGCCAGCAAGCCTACTTTTTCGGACGGGCCCCCACTCACCACGGCCACAATCATAACCGTGTCGTTTTGTATATTGAACTGAACACCTATTCCGCTGAAGCTGCCTTCGAGTTCACTATTCACGGCTTCGAGGTCGGATGCGGGTATGTAAACCGAATGCGGGTCGAGTTTCGAAACCAGGTCTGTCATCAGTTCCTCCGACATTTTCGCCACATCCACCGTGTCGACATATTGTGCATCAATCATCGCCAAGAGTTCATCAACCTTATTGTGAACCCCGCGCGAAGAAAAAACATGGGCAAACTTTGAAAGATTGGCACGGCTTGCAAGTAAATTACCCAACAGCAAGCCAATTATCACCGAAGAAAGAATGATTAAAGCAAATGAAAGATTTTTCTTGTTCATATTTTATGAGAGGGTATTAAAAAAAAGCATGTTTCATCATCCCGAAGGGGATCATTCCAGTTACAAACTGGTGTTTTCGAGGTAAATGACTTCGATACCGGCCCGCTCGAGCAAATCCACCCCATCCATAATCCGGTATTTTTCGCCGTAAACCACGCGCTTGATGCCAGCCTGGATGATGAGTTTCGAGCATTCGATGCAAGGTGAAGCCGTTACATACAAGGTGGCATTGTCGCTGCTGTTGTGCGAGCGGGCCACTTTGCTTATGGCATTTGCCTCAGCATGCAAAACATAAGGCTTCGAGATATTGTTTTCATCTTCACATATATTCTCAAATCCCGATGGCGTGCCGTTATAGCCATCGGAAATAATCATTTTGTTTTTCACCAGCAGTGCGCCCACCTTGCGGCGTTCGCAGTAGGAGTTCTCCGCCCAAATCCGGGCCATGCGCATGTACCGGCGGTCTAATTGCGATTGCTTGTTGTCCATTGTTATATTCTGTCTCATACTTCATTTTTCAATAATTGGTTGGCAAAAGCCGGCAGATCCATGCCCGAGAACCCGGCCGAAGTCATGAAAAGCAGCGAGGAATTGCCGTAATCAACTTTCCCCAGTTTTTCCATTAAAGCCAGCTTGTCGCCGGCAACCACCAGGTTGTCATGTCCAAAAGCTTTTCGCACTTCTTCGGGATCCAGCACGTTTAATCCCAGTCCTTTGACTGTTTCGGGATTGTAATACACGAAGGCCAAATCCGCCTTATCCATGCTGTGCGCATACTGTGGCAAAAAAGTGCCTGACAGGCTGCTGAAAGTATGGAGCTCGTAACAGGCCACCACTTTCTGCCCGGGGAATTGTTGTTTCAAAGCCCCGATTGAAGCCCTCACCCCGGAAGGGGAATGCGCGCTATCCCTGAAAACCTGCGTTCCCTGCGTTTGGGCTATTTTCTGCAAGCGGTTCACCACCCCCGGGAACTCGGCGATTATTTCAAAGAACTGGATGTCGGTGACCCCAATCTGCCTGCATGCGAGCCGGGCGGCCGTGAGGTTCTGCAAGTTATGATCCCCGAAAATTTTCAAGGGGATATTCCCTTTGCGCGTATCCAGGTAAGTCACCCCATCAATGATCTCATGTTCGGGAGTGTTATAGCCAAAGGGGACAATGTCGCGGCGCAAGCCCAGCATCATCTCGTTCAGGTTTTCATCCCCATCGAAATAAATCAACCGGCCCTGCACTTCCATCAGGTCGATAAAGGTTTTGAATTGTCCAATGTAATTTTCAACCGTGGGAAAAACACGGATGTGGTCCCATGCGATTCCCGTCAGGACCGCCACATGGGGTTTGTAAAGATGGAATTTCGGGCGGGTGTCGATGGCCGAAATCAGGCATTCATCGCCTTCGAAAACTGCAATGCGCGACTCGTACGACAACTTCGACCAATGTTCCAAACCTGCATCCTCAACACCGGCAATGTAGTCAACGTCCATTCTCAACCGGTTAAGCACGAACAAAATCATGGCAACGACCGTTGTCTTCCCATGGCTTCCGGCAACCACAATGCGCGTTTTGCTCCGGGTCAAATGGTAGAGGTATTCGGGCATGGTGTAAATCTTCAGGCCCAGTTCTTTGGCACGCAAAAGTTCCGGGTTATCGGGCGCGGTGTTCACGCCCGATATCACGGCATGCAGGCCTTTGTGTATTTTTTCGGGAAACCAACCCAGTTCGGCGGGCAACAAGTTATTTTCCTTCAACCTGGAATACGAAGGTTCCGGAATATGGTCATCCGATCCCGTAACCATAAAATTACTTCTCTTACGGACGGCAAGAGCCAGGTTGCGCATTGCCGCTCCGCCTATTGCAATAAAATGAACTCTTTGCATAGGATGAAAATGGGGGTTTTTCCGTATTTTTGCCAGGGAATTAATGAATTGCAAATGTACTAAAAGTTTGGCAATTTAGCACAAGCCGGGATTCCGGGTTTGGAAGTCCAGGGTGGGGGAAATTTCGCATGCCCCCATTCATTTGTAAAAAGCCGATTAAACGACCGAGACTAACAACAATTTAAAAATTCGCCCTAATTTATCCTCCCGCGGGAAAGGCCGGGCTTTGTTCCAACATGAAATTACACAAAATAGAAGCCGGCACATTCCACGTTGATGGTGGTGCGGCATTTGGGGTGGTCCCCAAAAAAGTGTGGCAGAAACGGTATCCTTGCGACGAAGACAATTATTGCCGGCTGGCCATGCGCTGCCTGCTGGTTGACACCGGGAACCACCGCATACTGATTGACACCGGAACCGGCGACAAGCAACTGGAGTACCTGAAGTATTATGGTTTTGAAAATGTCATCCATTTCGAAACGGAACTGAACAAAATAGGTTACAGATGTTCGGACATAACCGATGTTGTGTTCACCCATCTCCATTTCGACCATTGCGGTGGGGCTACCCGGTACAGTGCCGACCGCTCAAAAGTGGAACTGGTGTTCCCGCAGGCCACCCATTGGGTTGGCGAGGCCCAGTGGAACAATTTCCTGAACCCGAATGTGCGTGAAGGCGATTCGTATTTCCCCGAAAACATGCTGCCGGTGGAGGAAGCCGGGAAACTGAAACTTGTTGCCGGGAACCAGTTTATTTGCCCCGAAGTGGAAGTGCGTGTCTTCAACGGGCATACCGTGGGGCAACTTGTAAGCTACATAGATTTAGGGGGGAAAACACTTGTTTATACCGGCGACGTGATTCCGTTGGCCGCCAACGTCCCTTTGGCCTGGATTTCGGCCTACGACATAAACCCGATTGCCGCCATGGCCGAAAAAAAGACATTGCTCGACGAGGCGGCCGAAAAAAACCAGGTCCTGTACTTCGAACATGATGCCTACACCGAATGCTGCACTGTGGTGGCAAGCTACAACAAACACAAGGTAAGCAAAACAATGACTTTCGAAGAAGCGTTGGAAAGCTGACATACAACCGGGAAGATTCGAACCTCAAAAGTCGACTCATTCAAATGATTTGCTTGCCAATAGCCTCACAGGCGTTGAAACACGTTCAATCAAACTTCGGTTTTCGGTAATTACCTCGGCCGTGCCACTCAATTCCCCCGTGAATTTCAGGTTCCTGCCCACGGTGGAATGCAGTCCCCTTGGAAACGAAACCTCCACGACATAATAATCATTTGTGGGCACAAGTGATATATTGGTTGTCACAGCCTGTAGATAGCCGTATTCAAGATAGGGATAACCGGACACCTTGACATTTACACGTTGCCCCCTTGATACTTTCCCTGAACCCGAAGCAAGGACTTTTATCTTGCCTATCAATTGCCCGGGTTTATGCGAAACTATTGCGAACACCTTGTCGCCTGCATTCACATACTGGTTTCGTTTCCAAAACATATTAAAACTCACCATGCCCGGTTGTGATGCCTGGAGCAAATAGGCTTGCTGCCAGTTTTCGATAGCGGCCAATAGCTCCCGTTGAGCAGACTTTAGTTCTGAAAAAAGTTGATGTTTTTCTTGCAAGTATTGCATGGATAGCTTGTTGAGCGATTCTTTCATTTGAAGAAATTCAACATCCTGTAACGAAATGGAGGTTTGGAGTTGCTGGAGCTCCTGCTGCTTATTTATGTATACTTGCTCCGAATTATCCATCTCGGAAGCTGAAATTACTTTCTGGGAATATAATTTCACATCCCTTTCGTACGAAGCTTTCGACAAGGAAAGCTCCCTCCTCTTCATGTCAACCTGTTTCTGAAGATTGGAAGCATAAATTTGCCGGTTCGCTATCTGTTTTTGAAGCGATGTTTTTTCCTGAATGGTCAGGTTGAGCGTCAGGAAGTTATCGTAATTCATTGCCGCTTTCGTAAAGGCCGAGAAATTCGGCTGGATAGAACCCAGTTCAAAGGATTTTGTCAATAATTCGCCGGGAATATAAAAGCCCGAGTCATTAACCAAAACGGTTGAAAGCAATTGACCCAACAATCGAACATCGGCCGTTGAAGCAGGATTCTCGATCACGGCCAATACATCCCCTTGATGAACCTCCTGCTTATCCGTGCAAAAAAGCTCCTTGATTTTCCCTGTAGATTTAGCAACCAGCCATACCGGTGGATTCTCGGTAGTAATCACCACATCACCTGTTACCACATCGGGATAACGAAAGAAGAAACTGCCAATGAATAACACCAGCAACACTCCACAAATAATTGAAATCCCGGAACGAACCAACGCGTGGGGCGGACGGCCCAGTATCTCCTGAACCTCATCGCTCCGTAGTTCGATATGGACCCCATTCCCTAAAGCCCCCCTAAATCCCCCCGATTGGGGGGACTTAAGACCCCCAAACCCCCAAATGGGGGTTGAGTTACCATTATCTGGTATGTCTTTTCCTCTATTCATTATATTGTGAATGTCTTGTTGTAATAATCATTACTAATATTAAGCCTCCCCTTCGGGGAGGTTGGTGGGGCTTCAGGGTTAGGTGCAGGTCACAGTTCCAACTGGTTCTTCACCAACCGGTAATAAGCCCCTTCCAGTTTGGTCAGTTCCTGGTGTGTCCCTATTTCCACAATCTCTCCTTTTTCCAACACCACAATCTGGTCGGCATTTTTTACCGTACTCAGGCGATGGGCAATCACCACCGAGGTCCGCCCTTTGAAGAAGGCTTGCAAATTATCCATAATCACCCGCTCGTTATTGGTGTCCAGGGCATTGGTAGCTTCATCTAAAAATACAAATGCAGGATTTTTATACACGGCACGGGCAATGAGAATCCGTTGTTTCTGACCCTGGCTCAATCCATGCCCTTCATTACCTATTTTGGTATTGTACGACAGCGGCAGCGATTCGATAAACTCGCGGATATTAGCGGTTATGACCGCATTCAGCAACCGTTCCTTGTCTATGGTTTCCACACCCGGTGCAATGTTTTTGGCTATGCTGTCCGAAAAGATAAAACCGTCCTGCATTACCACCCCGCATTGCTTGCGCCATTCGCGGATGCTGTAGTTTTTCAGGTTGTTTTCGCCCAGCAAGATATCCCCTTTCTGCAACGGGTAAAACTCCAGTAACAATTTCACGAGCGTGGTTTTGCCACTGCCGCTTGTACCCACAATAGCCGTTTGTTTGCCGAAAGGAATGGAAAGGTTGATATTCTTAACCACCGGTTCGCCAACGGAGGTGGCATTGTAGCCAAAGGTGACATTCTGTAAACGAATATCCTTATGGGTGGGTATTTCACGTATGCGTTGTTCGTCTTTCGCTTCCTCATCCTCTTTGTCGTGCACTTCGCTTAGGCGTTCAAGGCTTAGTTTGGCATCCTGTGTTTCGCGGCTGAATGCAATCAGTTGATCAACGGGGCTGTTCAATTGCCCGATAATGTATTGCACCGCCATCATCATGCCCAGGGTCATTTGCCCATCAATCACCAACTTGGCCACCAATGCCGTGATAATGATATTTTTGGTTTGGTTTACGAGCACCGCCCCCGAATCCTGGTATTGTGCCAATGCCAGCCCCCTGATTTGCAAGCGGAACAGTTTTGCCTGTATCCGCTCCCATTCCCAGCGTTTTTGCTGTTCGCACCCGTTGAGTTTTATTTCCGGCATTCCGGTTACCAGCTGTATCACATTGCTTTGGTTGGCCGAATGTTGGGCAAAGCTTTTATGGTCCAGTTCGGCCCTGCGTTTCATAAACAGCCATACCCACCCGAAGTATAAAGTACTTCCCACAAAGAAAATAGCAAATATTGTGAAACTGTATAACAACAACACAATGCTGAAAATAAAAATATTGAAAACGGAAAAAAGGATACTCAGGCTCGAATTGGTCAGGTAATTCTGTATGCGGGTATGGTCGTGGATGCGTTGCAGGATATCGCCCACCATTTTGGTATCGAAATACCCCATGGGCAGCCGCATCATTTTAATCAGGAAATCGGATATCAATGCTATATTAATGCGTGTACCCAAATGCAACAGTATCCAGCCCCGGATAAACCCGACAACCGAGTTGCTGAACGTCAGCACCAATTGCGCTATCAATACCAAATAGATATACCCGATATTTTGTTCCGAGATACCGAAGTCGACAATGGATTGGGTAAGAAAAGGCAATATCAACTGCAACAAACTGCCGAAAAGCAAACCCAAAAACAATTGAACAATCAGCTTTTTATACGGACGCAAGTAAGAGAACAGAAAAGAAAAGCCTTTGCGGTTTGTTTTTTCATCTTCCTGTTCGTAAAAACCGGGCGATGGTTCCAGCAGTAGTGCCACTCCCACATCTTCTCCTTCGTCCCTGGAGCTGAGCCAGCAACGGCAAAATTCTTCGCGGGTATATTTCAGTTTCCCGGCGGCAGGGTCGGCAACATAAACCAACTCACTCCCCGCCCTTCGCGACCTCACCCCTGACCCCTCTCCTTGAGGAGAGGGGTAAAGTTGAAAGCGAGAAATGGGGGTTTTGATATCATACACCACCACAAAGTGCTGTTGATTCCAGTGGACAATGCAAGGAAGGGGTGCAGTTAGTAATTCCTCAAAACTCACCCTTACACCGGTAGTCCTGAACCCAATGTGTTCCGCGGCTTCACTAATTCCCAACATAGATACACCCTCACGGGTTATCAACGATTTTTCACGCAATCCTTCCAACGAAAACACACGGCCATAATGAGCAGCCACCATACGCAAGCAGGTGGGACCGCAATCCATAGCATCGTGTTGAAGGAATTCTTTAAAAATCATTTCTTTAAACTTTCAAGCCACCCAATGAATCCATTTACCCCTCGCTAGCGCAGGTCTGCGACCTGTGCTATTCAAAAAGTAATTTTCTTCTATTTCTGTATTGGCACGGGGCGCAGACCCGCGCCAGCATGCGAAAATCCTGATTTTGTTTAATCGAAGGTAAAACATGGTTAATTGGTTTTTTGACAAGTTATTCAAGAAAAATCCTATTTCCTTGCCCCGTTCCCCGTAGCTTGCGGTGCGATGGTTCGGCGAAGTCTCCAGACTTCGTCGGGCTAAAAGGAAAGCTCTTTGCTTTCCATATTCCCTTACCTCCCTCGCTAGCGCAGGTCTGCGACCTGTGCTATTCAAAAAGTAATTTCCTTCTATTTCTGTATT
>DATGXD010000327.1:0-12236 GCA_035299105.1 Paludibacter sp.
AGGTGCAACTTTCGGGGACTTTCCGCACCGTGGACGAAAAATGGCGTGCAGAAGCCAAAAACCACATCCGGCGCATTATCAACGACACATGTTCGGCCCACGGCTGTACTGCCGAAATTGAAATCCCGGATGGCTATCCGAGCGTGGTTAACCATGCTGGGATTACCCGCAAAGCACGCGAATTTGCCACCGAATGGGTTGGAGTGGAGAACATTACCGACCTCGAAATGCGCATGACATCAGAAGATTTCGGGTTCTTCTCCCAGAAATACCCTTGCTCGTTCTACCGCTTTGGCGTTAAAGGCGGTTCGAACCCCGATACCGGCGGCTTGCACACCGCCACTTTCCGTATCGACGAAAAAGCACTTGCAACAGGCATGGGTGGCATGGCGTGGCTCGCATGGAAATTCCTGAACGATTAATCGTTATCGGCATTAACACCCACTCCTTCCGACAGGTTTTCGAAGCGATAAACATTTTTATACAAAGTATCCCGGATGGATTCGTAGTGCGAGCCGGCATATGGCAGGGCGGAACTCATCAGGAGCATGGGGCTAAGGAACCCATCCCCTTCGTAGGGCGGTTGCGCGTAATGATGCGAAAGCACGCGGAAACCAATGCTGCTGTAGAAACGGATACGCTTGATTGCACCAGCATTATTGGGCATTTCAACTTCGAGGACAATGGGCAAAGGCATCCTTTCCATAAACGCGTGCATAACCCTTGTCCCGATTTTCTGGCTCCTGAGCCGGGGTATTATGGCAAAATGCTCGACATAAACGAAATGTCCGAAATCCCAATAGTTGAAGAAACCCGCAAATTCCCCATTGTACACAATGGCGTTGGCATGAAAACGCTTTTCATCGTCCACTTCACGGGCAAATCCCGCCCAGCTGCGGCGCTCGGACTTCGGAAATGCCGCCACATACAAGGCAAACATTTCAGGGAAATAATCATCAGCGATTCCAGAAATACGAATGAAGGTCAGCATCAGCTATCACGTATCACGCATGAATTAATAAAGCATATTTATAAAGTCTTGTATCTTTAACGGACAACACCCTGGATTGTTCAGCCAAAACCACATTATTATGCAGTAACCACCATTGAATAATGGCAGAAATATTGTATTTTTGCAACAAAATCAATCCGCGCTATTTTTAATCCAACTATATATTAATTTAACAAGAAAAGTATGATTTATTCGCACGAAGTAGAACACATGTGTGTTGTAAAAAAAGGTCCGGATCATGGCCCTGCACCCATTCCTGAAGAAGGCAAATGGGTAAAATCGAAAGAAATAAAAGACATTTCAGGTTTGACCCATGGTGTGGGTTGGTGTGCTCCCCAGCAGGGTGCCTGCAAGCTGACACTGAACGTAAAAGACGGAATTATCGAAGAAGCGCTGGTTGAAACTATTGGTTGCTCGGGTATGACCCACTCGGCTGCCATGGCTGCCGAAATCCTTTCGGGCAAGACCCTCCTCGAAGCATTGAACACCGACCTTGTCTGCGATGCAATCAACGTGGCTATGCGCGAATTGTTCCTTCAAATTGTTTACGGACGCACACAATCAGCTTTCTCTGAAGGCGGGCTTCCTATCGGAGCCGGTCTCGAAGACTTGGGTAAAGGCTTGCGCTCGCAGGTTGGAACCATGTTCGGAACCAAAGCCAAGGGTGTCCGCTACCTCGAAATGGCCGAAGGTTATATCAACCGCATGGCGCTTGACGAAGACGGCGAAGCCTGCGGATACGAATTCGTACGCATGGGCCCGATGATGGACATGATTAAAAAAGGCATGGATGCCAACGAAGCATTGAAAAAATGCACAAGCACCTACGGCCGTTTTGCTAACGCTGCAAAATACATTGACCCACGTCATGAATAATGAATAATTGATAATGAATAATGAATAATTATGAAAGACAATGTTATTGCAAATAAAAGCAAAAGCTTTGCAATCAGAATTATTCGTTTATATCAGTATCTTTTATCAGACAAAAAAGAATTTATTCTTTCAAAACAACTATTGCGTTCAGGAACAAATATAGGTGCAAATGTAAAAGAAGCAATTCAAGGTCAAAGCAAAAAAAGACTTTACCGCTAAAATGCAGATTTCACTAAAAGAAGCAAGCGAAACAGAATACTGGCTTGACTTATTACATGAAACAGATTACTTAGACAAAAATCAGTTTATTAGCATTAATAATGATTGCGTAGAATTAATCAAGCCACTGACCTCAATAATTAAACAGTCGAAGGAGTAATTCCGATATAAGTTTTAATTATCAATTATTAATTATCAATTATCAATTAAATATTTATGTTATTTGAAAGTTACGACCGTCGTATCAACAAAGTAAACGCGGCACTTAATACATACGGTATCAAAGATATCGACGAAGCCAAAGCAATTTGCGCTGCCAAAAACATTGACCCTTATGCAATTTGCGAAGGAATCCAAAACATCGCGTTCGAAAACGCCAAATGGGCTTACGTGGTAGGCGCTGCCATCGCCATCAAAAAAGGGTGCACCACGGCTGCCGATGCTGCCGAAGCTATCGGTATCGGTTTGCAGGCATTCTGTATCCCCGGTTCGGTAGCCGAAGACCGCAAAGTAGGTTTGGGCCACGGTAACCTGGCTGCCATGTTGCTCCGCAACGAAACCAAATGTTTCGCCTTCCTGGCCGGACACGAATCGTTTGCTGCCGCCGAAGGCGCTATCGGTATCGCCCAGTCAGCCAACAAAGTACGCCAGGAACCATTGCGCGTTATCCTGAACGGACTGGGGAAAGACGCTGCCATGATCATTTCCCGTATCAACGGATTTACTTATGTTCAGACCGATTTCGATTACGCCACAGGCGAATTGAACGTGGTTAAAACCAAATCGTACTCCGACGGCCCACGTGCCGCCGTGAAATGCTACGGTGCCGACGATGTTCGCGAAGGTGTGGCCATCATGCGTGCCGAAGGTGTGGACGTATCGATTACCGGTAACTCGACCAACCCAACCCGTTTCCAACACCCTGTAGCTGGAACATACAAAAAAGAATGTATGGAAAACGGCAAAAAATACTTCTCGGTTGCTTCGGGTGGTGGTACAGGCCGTACCCTCCACCCCGACAACATGGCTGCCGGTCCTGCTTCATACGGTATGACCGACACCATGGGACGTATGCACGGTGATGCCCAGTTCGCTGGTTCTTCTTCAGTTCCAGCACACGTGGAAATGATGGGATTCCTCGGAATGGGTAATAACCCAATGGTTGGAGCTACTGTACAAGTGGCTGTAGCTATTGAAATGGCTAAGTAAGTTCTAAGACAAAAGAGCAAAGAACAAAGACAATAGACAACTCCCCGGTATGCCGAAAGGCGTATCGGGGAGTATTGGTTTGAAACCCGGAAATATAAAATTTCCGCAACTTCACAATGCCAGCTGCCCGGCATCCGGTATTTGCGTAAAAATTCCTTTTTTTGTAGATTTGCATTTTCAATCCCTTTGGAAACGGCACCTTTCTTCTCCTATCTGAACTTTCGGCCATTAAATTTGTTTGATAACAACACACAATTTATAACAATTCAGCAAGTGGTTTATGAAAATACTTAAATGGGTTTTAATCGCGATAGTATCGGTGGTGGCGCTGGTACTTCTTATGGCTTTATTCGTAAAAAAGGACTTTGCAGTTGAGAAACAAATCGAGATCAACCGGCCAAAACAGGTAGTGTACAATTATGTGGTATTGCTGAAAAATCAGAATAACTTCAGCAAATGGGCCACCATGGACCCTGCCATGGAAAAAACGTTCACCGGTACCGATGGCACCGTGGGTTTTATTTCGGCCTGGAAAAGTAAGGTAAAAGACGTAGGCGCGGGCGAACAGGAAATTACCCGCATTGACCCGGGCAAGCGCATCGATTACGAATTGCGGTTTAAGGAGCCCATGGAAGATACAAACCTGGCCCACATGACCGTGGACAGCATTGGCGAAAACAAAACCCTGGTAAAATGGGGTTTTAACGGCAAGATGGCCTACCCTTCCAACATCATGCTGCTATTCTTTAATTTAGACAAAATGATAGGCGGCGATTTTGAATACGGGCTGAAAAAACTGAAAACAATCCTGGAAAAAGAATAAGGTTGAATGTTCGTTTGATAGAAACTCCCCGGTAGGCTGGAAGGCGTATCGGGGAGTATTATTTTTTTACCTTATTTAAAGGTGCAATGTGGCGGTTGAACTGAACAAAACAAGGGGGTGAATTTGTTTCAAATGGGAACATTCAAACCACTATATTCAAATGAATTACAAGAAAGCAGCCATGAATTACCGGACTGAGAAAGACTCGTTGGGAGAAGTCCAGGTGCCAGTCGACAAATACTGGGGCGCCCAAACCCAACGTTCGATGCTGAACTTCCAAATCGGCCCGCCACACTCGATGCCCATCGACATAATCCATGCTTTCGGGTACCTGAAAAAAGCCTGCGCCATGGCCAATTATAAATTCGGCATCTTGTCGCACGAAAAGCTGAAGCTTATTTCCGAGGCATGCGACGAAATCATAGCAGGCAGGCTCGACAGCCAGTTTCCGCTGGTAATATGGCAAACCGGCTCGGGGACGCACACCAACATGAATTGCAACGAAGTGATTTCGTACCGCGCGCAGGTTTTGCAAAGCGACAAGACAGGCGAGGGAACACTGTTTATCCACCCGAACGATGATGTGAACATGTCGCAATCGTCGAACGACACCTTCCCCACGGCCATGCACATAGCAGCATACAAGCTGCTTGTCGAAAAAACCATCCCTGCCATCGGGCTGCTCGAAAACACTTTCTGGCAAAAGTCCATCACCTTTGCCAACGTGGTGAAAATAGGGCGCACCCACCTGATGGATGCCACACCCATAACCTTGGGACAAGAATTCTCGGGCTATGCCTCGCAACTGCAACACGGGCTAAAAGCCTTGCGGAATTCGCTGGGCCACCTGTCCGAACTGGCGCTGGGCGGCACAGCCGTGGGAACCGGACTGAACGCCCCCGAAGGTTTCGATGTGGAAGTGGCCGCCATCATTTCCAGGCTCACCGGCCTTCCTTTCAAGACAGCTGCCAACAAATTCGAATCACTGGCTTCGAACGATGCCATGGTGGAAACCCATGCGGCTCTGAAACAACTGGCCGTCAGCTTAATGAAAATAGCCAACGACATCCGCCTTTCGGCCTCGGGTCCGCGGTCGGGCATCGGCGAATTGATGATCCCTGCCAACGAGCCTGGCTCGTCCATTATGCCGGGCAAGATAAACCCAACCCAGGCAGAAGCATTGACCATGGTTTGCGCCCGGGTGATGGGCAACGACACCACCATTTCGGTGGCAGGGTCGAACGGCCATTTCGAGTTGAATGTTTTCAAACCGGTCATGGCAAGCACACTGCTCGAGTCGGCGGCATTGCTGGCCGATGCCTGCCGCTCGTTCAACAACCATTGCGTCGTGGGGATAGAACCCAACATGAACCGGATAAACACCAACCTGCAAAACTCGCTGATGCTGGTAACGGCATTGAACCCGCATATCGGGTACGATAAAGCGGCGCAAATAGCAAAAAAAGCACATGCCGACAACCTGAGTCTGAAAGCTGCCGCCCTGAAACTCGGCTTCATGACCGAAGAAGAATTCGACGAATGGGTTGTTCCGGAGGAAATGACCAAAACAATGAAATAGCCAGCCAACAAGCTGGTTCACAAACAAAAGAAACAATTAAAAAAAACACTATATCATGGCAATTATCAAAGTCTGGATTGAAGATGGTTGTACAGGCTGCGGCCTGAGTGAAGCCATTTGCCCCGAAGTTTTCAAAATGGATGGGGAGGCGTTTGTCATCGAAGGCGTGGATTATTCCGACTATGAAGAAGGAATAAAAGAAGCAGCAGCAAGTTGCCCCGTCGAAGTAATCAAATACACCGAAACAACCGATTGATTGGAAACCGGCATACCAACACAGCTTGAAATCCTGTCGCAGCGATTCACGTTACCTCCCCCCATTGCGCCTGGAGCAGCCCGAATACCTGTCCCGGGCGCATTTTGCCTGGAGACCATGCCTAAAAGGCAGACAAACAACCAACAAAAGTTTAATCCAGGACAAACTGCAAACCACCAACTGCAAACCCACCAGCCAAGGTTGACACACAAGGGGGATATCAATTTCGACAGCATGCGGTTTTGTATATCAAAAAAAAAATCGTAAATTTGCACCCCTGTATTTTAAAGTCAACATAATGTCTAACCTACTAATTTATTAGTAATTAAAAAAAACGAAATTTCAGAAATGGAAGAAAATCAGAACATCGCGGAAGAAGTAAAACCTACCGTGAACGAAACAATCGAACAAGCACCTGAGGTAGCTGCTGAAACAGTAACCGAAGAAGCTCCTGTGGCAGAAGCTGTCATTGAAGAAGCTCCAAGCGCAAAAGTCAAAGCACCTGCACCAAAACCAACAGAGGATTTCGATTGGGATGCATATGAAAATGGCAACGCTATTACCGCTGCAGAAAAAAGCAATTTGGAAAAAGTTTACGACAACACACTGAATGCCATCAAAGACAAGGAAGTGGTTGAAGGAACTGTAATTTTGATTAACAAACGCGAAGTAGTTGTAAACGTAGGCTACAAATCAGACGGTATCGTTCCCATGAGCGAATTCCGCTACAACCCCGACTTGAAAGTAGGCGACAAAGTGGAAGTTTACATCGAAAGCCAGGAAGATAAAAAAGGACAATTAATCCTTTCCCACAAACAAGCACGCGCAACCCGCTCATGGGACCGCGTAAACGCAGCCCTCGAATCACAAGAAATTGTGAAAGGTTTCGTGAAATGCCGCACCAAAGGCGGTATGATTGTCGATGTATTCGGAATCGAAGCTTTCTTGCCAGGTTCGCAAATCGACGTGAAACCTATCCGCGACTACGATGTGTTCGTAAACAAAACAATGGAATTCAAGGTTATCAAAATCAACCACGAATTCAAAAACGTTGTTGTGTCGCACAAAGCACTTATCGAAGCCGAACTCGAATTGCAGAAAAAAGAAATCATCGGTAAACTCCAGAAGGGTCAGGTCCTCGAAGGAACTGTCAAGAACATCACTTCTTACGGTGTGTTCATCGACCTGGGCGGCGTAGATGGTTTGATCCATATCACCGACCTGTCGTGGGGACGTGTTTCACACCCCGAAGAAATCGTATCGCTCGACCAGAAGCTCAACGTGGTTATACTCGATTTCGATGACGAGAAAAAACGTATCGCCCTTGGCTTGAAACAGCTTTCGGCTCACCCATGGGATGCCTTGAGCGCCGACCTGAAAGTAGGCGACAAAGTGAAAGGCAAAGTGGTGGTTATGGCCGATTACGGTGCATTTGTTGAAATCGCACAAGGCGTTGAAGGCTTGATCCACGTTTCGGAAATGAGTTGGTCGCAACACCTGCGTTCAGCCCAGGACTTCCTGAAAGTAGGCGACGAAGTGGAAACCGTAATCCTGACACTGGACCGCGATGAACGCAAAATGTCGCTGGGTATCAAGCAACTCAAATCGGATCCATGGGAAAACATCGAAGAACGCTATGCCATTGGCAGCAAACACGTAGCCAAGGTACGCAACTTCACCAACTTCGGCGTATTTGTTGAAATCGAAGAAGGCGTTGATGGGCTGATCCATATTTCAGACCTGTCGTGGACAAAGAAAGTGAAACACCCATCCGAATTCACCCAGATTGGCGCCGAAATCGATGTCCAGGTACTGGAAATCGACAAGGCAAACCGCCGTTTGAGCTTGGGCCACAAACAATTGGAAGAGAATCCATGGGACGTACTGGAAACCATGTTTACAGTAGATAGCATCCACGAAGGAATTATCGTTGAAATGCTCGACAAAGGTTCTGTCATTTCGCTTCCTTACGGCGTTGAAGGATTTGCAACTCCGAAACACCTGATCAAGGAAGATGGTTCGCAGGCTCAGGTTGACGAAAAACTGCCATTCAAGGTAATTGAGTTCAACAAAGATGCAAAACGTATCATTCTTTCGCACAGCCGCATCCACGAAGATGCCAAACGCGCTGAAAAAGCAGCCGAATCGGGCGCACCGGTAGAAGCTCCTGCCAAAAAAGCAGCTCCCAAACGTGCCAAGAAAGAAGAAGCCCCTGTCATGTCGACTCCGGCTGCCGAAAAAACAACGCTGGGCGATATCCAGTCATTGTCGGACCTGAAAGACAAAATGGATCAGGCTGCGGAAAAAGCGGCAAAAAAGGATAAGAAAGCTAAAGCAGAAGTACCTGCCGAAGCCCCTACAGAAGTTCCAGTTCCGGAAGAAACTCCGGTAAAAGCCCCGGAAGAAAAACCGGTTGAAACTCCCGAAGAACCAATAGCAGAATAATCCATTACGATTGCATAGAAAAATGGCTGTCCAAGTTTGGACAGCCATTTTTTTACGGTGTATTAGCCAAGGAGTCGGGTTTTAACCGGCAAGCCATTCGCTCGTTGATAACAAAACAGGCTGGCCATTCCGGCCAGCCTGTTTCTCTTTTTCAAGATATTTTTTCTATTTCTTCTTGAAGGTCAATTTCATTCCCTTTTTTGTCGTAGAACTTGTATTGTAAAAAGCCGAGTTTCTGAGCGCCTATTACTTTACAACCTTTTCCGAACTGCCGTTTCCATTGCCACTTCATAGAGAACAAGCCCTTTGAGATATAAGCATCCACATAGGGATGAACATGCAATGTAAACTCCTTAATCATTAACTTATTAACCAGGTAATCGATTTTACTTTCCAACTGGTCGGTAAACAGGATTGATGGTTTTGTCCGCCCGGTGCCATAGCAAGTCGGGCAGGTTTCTTCAATATCAATGTGTATGGCTGGACGCACACGCTGCCGGGTCAACTGCAACAAGCCGAATTTGCTCAAGGGCAGTATGTTGTGTTTTGCCCGGTCGTTGACCATGTTTTCGCGCATCCTGTCGAACAATTTCTGGCGGTTTTCGGCTTCGTGCATATCGATAAAATCGACCACGATAATTCCACCCATATCGCGCAAGCGCAATTGCCTTGCAATTTCATCGGCGGCAGCCAGATTCACGTCCAATGCGTTTTCCTCCTGGCCGTTTCCAGCTTTCGAGCGGTTGCCGCTGTTGACGTCGACAACATGCAAGGCTTCAGTATGCTCGATAATCAGGTAAGCCCCGCTTTTAAATGAAACCGTTTTGCCAAATGCCGATTTTATCTGCTTGGTAATGCCAAAGCTGTCGTAAATCGGCGTTTCGTCCTGGTAAAGTTTAACAATGTCTTTCCGTTCCGGCGCAATCAGTTCTACATAATCGCGCACTTCGGTAAATACAGCCGGATCATTGATATGAATGTGTTTGAAACTCGGGCTGAATAAATCACGGATTATTCCTACCGTTCGACCTAATTCTTCGAGAATAAGGGAAACTCCTTTGGCTTGTTGTGTTTTAGCTACAGCTTCTTCCCAGCGTTTCACTAAAATTTTCAGCTCATTATCGAGTTCCGCTACTTTTTTTTCTTCGGCAACCGTCCTGACAATAACGCCGAACCCTTTCGGCTTGATACTTTGAATCAGCTGCTTAAGACGTTGTCGTTCTTCTTCCGTTTTAATTTTCTGTGAGACCGACACCTTGTCGGCAAATGGAATAAGAACTAAAAATCTCCCTGCAATCGAGATTTCGGCGGTCAACCGCGGGCCTTTGGTCGAGATTGGTTCTTTTGTAACCTGTACCAATATCTCTTGCCCCGTTTTCAATACATCGTTGATTGAACCGTTTTTGTCAATCTCGGGTTGCTGTTTGATTTTCTGAATAGCAGGCGTTTTTTTCCGGTCGCTGATTGCCTGCGTTGTAAATTGTGTAAGGGTGTTGAAATTTGAACCTAAATCAAGATAGTGCAGAAAAGCATCTTTTTCGTAACCGACATCCACAAAGGCTGCATTCAACCCGGGCATTATTTTTTTTACCCGGCCAAAATAGATATTCCCCACGGCGAACTGTTCTTCCCGTCCCTCCTGGCTTAGTTCTACTAGGCGTTTGTCTTCGAGCAGCGCAATTGAAATTTCAGATGGTTTTACATCTACTACTAATTCGCTATTCACTTTTTTTTGATTTTTGGTTTGTGTTTTAAAAAAAAACAAACTTAAAGCCAAGATTCTCGCTTATAAGTTTGTTTTCTTGGGCTTTATCGCTAAAGGCCATTAAAGACTTATTTCTTTTTGTGTCTGTTCTTTCTCAGTCTTTTCTTTCTTTTGTGGGTCGACATTTTATGTCTTTTTCTTTTTTTACCGCTTGGCATTTTCTATAGATTTTATATGTGAAAAAATTATTTTACTACACTCACAAAAGTTTTTGCAGGCTTGAACGAAGGAATGTTGTGAGCTGGAATGATAATAGTCGTATTTTTTGAAATATTCCGGGCTGTCTTTTCAGCACGTTCCTTAATAACGAAGCTACCAAAACCTCTTAAATATACATTTTCATTTTTCGAGAGAGATTCTTTAACAGCTTCCATGAAAGCCTCAACAGTCGTCAATACAGTCACCTTATCAATTCCTGTGTTTTTAGCAATTTCGTTTACAATGTCTGCCTTAGTCATTTCTGTAATTTTTTTATTGTTAGTTTATTAATGATAATTCCTTGTGTTTTTCAAACGGACTGCAAATATATTGCTTTTATTCTGATTAAAAAACAATTGCGCTACATTTTTTTCGAAAACAAACCACATTTTATTTTTTCCATCCGCCGTTTTCGGCCGGTATTTCACTGTTTCTGCCGTGCTGAAATTGCACCCTATTTACTAACCTATTTTTATCTATTGCCAAAATAATTAGGACACGCCGACGGTGTTCCCGGACTTTCAAATCCGGACTTGTTTCCAAGCCTTGTTTATGCAACGACCCGAAATTCCGGACTGCCAGTTTTCCCATCCCCATAGCCAACCATATGAAGCTGACAGATTCGGAAAAGTTATAACCGGTCAATCCCAATTTAATTAGCTGCGCCGACTGCTGGTTCACATTCAAGTCCTTTGGACTTACATGAAATGCACAGGGAATCTTACCCCGGCCCACGTTAATTTAGCTTGACAAAATACTTACTTCAGTGACAAATAGCGGTGGTGGCAACCCCGCTTCGTGCAGGGTATATTATCCCGATGGAACAAACGAATCAACGGGTATAGCTGCATCCGCAAACAGAACTATTTACAACTACACACTAAAAGCAGCTTCCAAGGCAGCTATCTCACAAATCGAATTCCGGCTTTTTGGTGGTCCCAGCAACACAACTATAACAATCGAAGACATGTATTTGACAAATACGCCAGCAACAACTGGCATAACAGTTCCTACAGTTGATCCTTTGCACAATGATGTTTTCGACATTTATGGTAACCGCGTGAAAGAATTGCAACGCGACAGGATATACATATCTGGTGGCAAGAAATTTATCATACACTAATCCCGCATTTTCCTTTATAGCAAAATGCCATTTCCCCTGCCAATTACGGCTCGGCCCGGAAACACGAGATTGAAAGTTAGCATGTTTATGGGCGAAACAACCCCCATGAACATGCTTCTTTTTTTATTCCCTTTGTTTTGAAATAACAACTTGGAGTGTTTATAATGATGGAATATTATCCTATTTTTGCCACATATTTAGCAGCAGCTTACGAACTGGATTATTCTGCATTTGTGTTCAGAATTTTTGCGTTGCATAGCTCAGCTCCATATTTTTTGAGGATTAGGGACAATGAATGATTTTTTCAATGAGGGGAATGCGATTTCGGGCATATTGACCAGATGGTACGAAAAAAACAAGCGCGATTTGCCCTGGCGCAACCAATCGGACCCATACAAGGTATGGATTTCGGAAATTATCCTGCAACAAACCCGTGTGAACCAAGGAATGAGCTATTACCTCCGGTTTGTCGAGCGGTTTCCCACCGTGGCGCATTTGGCAGAAGCCAACGAGGATGAAGTGCTTAAATACTGGCAGGGGCTGGGGTATTATTCCCGGGCAAGGAACCTGCACAAAGCCGCACAGCATGTAATGGCCGACTTTGGAGGGGTTTTCCCCATGGCTTACGACGATGTACGGAAGCTGGCAGGCGTTGGCGACTACACCGCGGCCGCCATTTGTTCGTTCGCCGGCAACCGGCCGTACGCCGTGGTGGATGGCAATGTTTACCG
>DATGXD010000328.1:0-2354 GCA_035299105.1 Paludibacter sp.
CATACACCTCTGGGGCATAGATGAAATCTTTGCATTCTTCACTTGAAATGGTCGTTTTTGTACAGATTTTCTCCTCTTTTGGAAGGTTGAATCCAAAACTGTCAAAGAGGTGGTAGGGCTTCATTGCCTTGTAAATGTTAATCATAGCAGCGATGTAAATCTTTGGCGGCATCTTACCTTTGTTCTTAGCGTCAAAGTCGGTGAAAATCTTACTACCATATTTGATGGTTTCTACCAAATCCCTTCGAAGATTCCCAACACGTCGTTGGTGCTGAGCAAGTGGGGAGGTAAATTTTTCTGTCCATTTCTTTTGCCATTCCCTTATCAGGAGGTCAGCCATTGCTTTGTTAGGCACAATCAAATGCAGGTGCGGGTTGTAGGTTCTTCGTTTCGGGTTGAAGTTGCACTCCAAGCATTTGATGCCCATGAATTGGATGTCCCCGCCTCGTTGATTTTGCTTTCTATACTTATTCTTGATTTGTCGGAATGCCTTGTTTACTCCGAAAAACCACTGCTCCAATTTGTTGGCAGGGACTGATTTTTGGGTTAGTGTTACAAAGTGTGGGTCTTCCCAGGTTTCAATCACTGGCAAATACCGATTAATGATTTCCGCTTTTCGTATGCTGGCACAAAGTGGACAGAATCGGTTTTTGCAATACTTGCCGTAAGTGCGCCCTTTGTGTTTGACCAACTTTCTTTGGCAATGAAAGATGTTCCAAAAAGTCCGTTCCAGTTCTTTATCGCCCATTTTTTCCACTTCGGAAACAAGTCGTACACACAATGCCTGTGCAGTCAGTTTTCGCTTTGCACGGTTACTCAATGCCCGCTTGTCGGCCAAATCTGTCCCTTTCCCTAAAAGGATTCTTATGGGTATTTCGGTGGCTCGCTCTGATCGCCCTGTCTCACTTTGTGCTAACGTATAGATGGCCTTTTGGGAAGGCTGTGGATTTTTCTTTTCCATAGCCTACCGTTTTTTGCTGCGAGCGGTGGCCGCTCGTTTGCTGTTATCAAAAAGGGATTGAGAAAATGCTTCCAGCACTTCCTGATGCAGGAAGCGAACGATACCGCCGGTACGGTACTTCCGAAGTACGCCCGCTTTCACTTTGTTGTCGAGTGTTGCCAGGCAAACGCCTGCCAGGTCAGCGGCTTCTTTTCTGGTAAGTAGTTGTTTGCCGTCGTCGGGTGTGACGGGCGAAGATTGTGTTTCGGCAATGACCTTTCGGACTGCCTGTTCAACGATGTCTCGAATCGTTGTTTCTGGAATGGAAATCAGTACTATGTCTTGCATATCGCAGTGGTTTCAATGGTGCGAAATAGCAGGACATAGGGTTTTTTAGGCTTATCGTTTGAATAACGGTTAATTGCTCATATTGACAATCAACTACTTACGGCGCTTCGGGTTTTCTCTCATATTCATAAATTGTGGTACATATCCATTATAGAGGTTCTCAAAAGTTTATTCCCCTGTTTTCGTATCAGTGCCAGGTTTAAGGTATTGGGGTACGCTTTTCGATTCCGTAAAACAGTCCTGAATTGTTTCATTTTCAATATTTTCAATCCAGCCTTTTCTTTTCAGTTCGACGAATAGTTCTGCCAACTCTTTTTGAGTGCCTAACCATTGTATTTTATTGCCGCTCTTTTTTACCGCGTCCTGTACGCCTGCTGATTGGCTTTGGTCCTGAACCGGGCGAGGGGTCCTATCTTCGATCAGTCTGGTTATGTATTGCATTCGACGGTCATAGCCTCGATTCACCGGGCAATCCGAAGGGTTTTTGCAGCGCTGGTTGTGCCGTACCAAATTGACACCCAACATTAGCTCACACCAATAGAGAAAAAAGTGTGCGGACTTTTGAGGGATGGAACTCATTTTGTCCCAAATGGCATTTTGGAAGGCATCCCATTTTTCGCTAACGTGTCCGACGCCTGAATAGTCTCCTAAGTACATGGTTTTCAGGTTTCTATCGTCAAGAACTGACTTAGGTAAATCCATAGGGATACCATTATTGTAGTCATACAACTTGATTTTTACTTGGTCGAGTAAGTCCACCACATTTTGTCGGCCTTTTGAGACTTCATTGTCCCGTATTAAATCAACTGTCTTGAAAAGCATTAAATAAAAATTAGGGTCTTCGGCGATTGGTTGAGAAACGGATTCCATTACTTCCTCAACGTTTTCACTATTAACCAGGCGTTCTACCAATTTCATATAATCGTGGTTAGAAAATTCTTTTTCTTCGCTTTCCATAGATGAATCAGTTTTTAGTTGAAAAATGGGTTGTCAGAAACGAGTAGCGCGTGTTCATCCGGCCGGATACGCACGTATTTGTAAAACTCTCTTTCGGTGGTGTGGCCGG
>DATGXD010000329.1:0-11425 GCA_035299105.1 Paludibacter sp.
AGGAATTTATGCGACCCTGCTCATTGTCCAACGTCTTTTCAAACACGAAAAAATCAACGAACAATGGCTCGACAAATTGTTTATTTACACCGTAATAGGGACTATTGTCGGTGCGCGGCTCGGCCATTGCTTCTTTTACGAGTGGAAAGAACTTGCCGAACCATTCACCTTCTTGGGAATTAGCTTTCATTATTGGAATCCGTACATTTCGCATCCTTGGGAATTGCTCTATATTTGGCATGGCGGGCTTGCAAGCCATGGGGGTGCAATCGGAATTTTAATTGCCATTTACTTCTACAACAAGAAAGTTTCGAAAAAAGGCTATATCTGGGTTTTCGACCGTTTAGTGATAGGTGTAGCTATTTGCGGCGCTGCCATACGGTTTGGAAACCTGATGAACTCCGAAATTTACGGGAACGCCACCACCCTGCCCTGGGGTTTTATTTTTGTGCGAGCTGGCGAAACACAACCTATGCATCCCACGCAGATTTATGAAATGATTTATTGCCTGGCAACTTTTGCAGTTACCTGGTGGCTGTATTGGAAAAAGGAAGCCTACAAGAAAAACGGGCTGATTTTCGGGGTTTTCCTAATCGGGATTTTCGGTTCACGTTTCATCCTCGAATTTATCAAGCTCGACCAGGAGGCATTCGAAGCCAATTTCATCCTGAACATGGGACAAGTATTAAGTATTCCATTTATATTATGGGGTATTTGGTTGATTATCAAGAGTAATAAAATACCGGTAGTTTCTAAATAAAAAATGGAACATGGATTTACACTGAAAGAGCGGAAAATCCGGATTAACAGATTCACCAACATTCGACAAGCGACTATAAATCAGCACTCTGCCTTAATACATTTTTTATTATTTTCCAAACTATATTTTACCTGAACAAAATCACATCCCAACATGAAGAAACATACTGAAACCCCCGATTTTACAAAGGTAAAACCATATAACCAGCACGAGGAAAAAACGGCTCAACTGGCACGGATGTTCAACACCATTTCGACAAAATACGATCAATTCAACGATATCATGTCGTGGGGAATGGCTCGGGTTTGGCGGAAGAACGCCTTGCTTGGCTTGGGAGAATACAATCCAAACCGAATCCTCGACATTGCAGCGGGAACGGCCGACATGTGCATCAAAGCCTTTAAATTCCTGCAACCCGAACATGTAACCGGCATCGACATTTCGGACAGGATGTTGGAAATCGGGCGTGAGAAAATAGAGAAAGCCGGGTTGTCTTCGAAAATTGACCTGCAAGTACAGGATTGTTCTGCCCTGAGTTTCGAAGACAATTCGTTTGATGCAGCAACCATTGCCTTTGGAATCCGGAACTTCGAGAAGCTGGACGAAAGCCTGAAGCAAATCCACCGTGTGCTGAAACCCGGCGGACATTTGCTGATACTGGAAATGAACGAACCCACTAAAGGCCTCATGTTCAAAGGCTACCAGTTGTACACCCGCATTTTTGTCCGGTTGACAGCCAAATACCTGTCGGACGACAAAACCGCTTACAACTACCTCACGGAATCGATGCACGCCTTTCCATCGGGTGAAAGGCTGATACATATCCTGGCCGAAAATGGTTTCTGCCTGAAGAAATTCCGTAAATTCACATTCGGTGTTTGCAGTATGTACCTCGTTGAGAAACAATAACAAAAATCACTTTTCCGGTTCAGGTGTTGCAGCTTTTTCAACATAAATCTGGCCGGTTTCGTAACGAATAACCGTGACAGGCGTTCCTTTTGGAATATACCCTTCCTGCGAAATGGCGGGATAAGCAACGCCTTCGACACTGACGATGCCCGAAGGCCGAAGTACCGTGGCTGTAACACCCTGTTTCCCAATGAGCTTCAGTTCGTCCAACGAAACTCCCATGTAACCGGCTTGCTTATCGAGCGAAGTATCGAGCGCCATTTTCCTGAAAATCCCTTTTGACCCGATTTTATTGCTCAGGTAAACGACAAGCCCGAAAGACAACCCCATGCCTGCCATGACAGTGAATAACGCCCCAATCGTATCTCCGGGTTTTACATTTCTAAAGTCGAAAACAACATTGTCGAGCAAGCTTAAGGTAAGCCCCGCGATGATTAATATTATACCCGAGACACCGGCGATACCAAATCCCGGAATAACAAATATTTCGAACCCGAGCAGCACCAACCCAACAACGAACACGATGATTTCCCAATTTGCAGCCAGCCCATCCATGTAGAGTGGTGCGAAATACAGCACGGCAGCCGTGATAGCCACCCCAAGCGGGAAGCCGACACCCGGTGTTTGCAGTTCGAAATAGATGCCACCGATTATCAGCATAACCAGCAATCCCTGGATCACCGAACTCATGAGGAATCCTTTAATATTATCGAAAGCCGACGGGCGGAAAGACACAATATCGTACGATTCTATTTTCAACTGTTCTTCAACCACTTCCCTGATATTCCCGGCCACTCCTTCGCAATATCCATATTTCACAGCCTCCAGAGCCGAAAAGGTAAGGGTTTTGCCGGAATCAATCAGGTTTGGAAGCACACTCCGGTCATCCACCATAGCTTCGGCAATGAGCGGGTCGCGTTTCCATTTATAAACCGTATCGTTTCCCTGCACCAACGTGTCTTTCCCGTGCGATTCGGCCGTGGCACGCATAATAGCCCGCATGTACGACTGGTATTTGTCGGGCATACGCTCCCCGCTTTGGCTAACCACGGTTGCCGCCCCCATGCTGGCACCTGGCCGCATGAAAATCTTATCGCAAGCGATGGCAATCAAAGCGCCCGCCGAAGCTGCATTGTTATCAACAAACACATAGACAGGCAATTCGCTGTTCAATATTTTTGTCCGGATAGAATCGGCATATACCAGTTCGCCCCCATAAGTGTTCATATGGATCAACACCAAATCGGCATTTGCGTCATATGCCTTTTCAAAACCCTCTTGAATATAAATCCAGGAAGTGCTGCCGATTTCTTTCTTCAGGTCAATGGTGAACACCGTTTTCTTTTGCTTTTCTGCTGAAAAAGAAGCAAAAACATTAATTGTAATAATTACAACTATTAAATATATACAATTTT
This sequence comes from Paludibacter sp., assembly GCA_035299105.1. Taxonomy (GTDB): domain Bacteria; phylum Bacteroidota; class Bacteroidia; order Bacteroidales; family Paludibacteraceae; genus Paludibacter. The sequence continues at coordinate 3,085 of DATGXD010000329.1, forward strand.
TCCTCATAGCCAGATTTTTTTCCTTCAAAGATACAAAAGAATAAATTTTTGTGCATATATTTGCACTGTAATCAAAAACAATTTTTCACAAGGAAATTCTTTTGATTTCACAATTCAGTATAGACAACTGACAATCAAACATTTAATTTTTAAATAATTTTTTTTCAGAAAAAAGACTTGCTTTGAATGAACAATTATAGACTTAGTTTGATTTTACTGTAACTAGGTTTTGTTTATTCACACATAAAACGATAGAAAAGATGGAAAATGTTCAATTTGAAAATGAATTAGTAGCATTGCAGAGTAATATGCGGAATTTTGCTTTTTCCCTCACGTTAAACCGGGATGATGCGGAGGACTTACTACAAGATACAACGTTGAAGGTGCTGGACAACCAGGAAAAGTTCACAGATAATGTTAACTTCAAAGGTTGGGTGCTGACAATTATGAAAAATATATTCATAAACAATTACAGGAAGATTGTCAGGAACCAGACCGTAGTAGATAAAACAGAGGACCTGCATCATTTGAATTTGCCCCAGAATTCGGGTTTTGACAGCCCCGAAGGATCATATGCGATCGGAGAAATCACGAATAGCATTTCATCGTTTGCGGATGAATACCGCATACCTTTTTCGATGCACATCCAGGGCTTTAAATACGAAGAAATCGCACAGACGATGAATTTACCTATCGGAACTGTGAAAAGCCGCATTTTCTTAGCCCGCAAAAGACTCCAGGACCAACTCAAGGACTATCGATACTAATTTCACAAAGCTTATAGTTTAGAAATAGAAATTTTGCAGATTAACAGAAAACCGAAGAACTACTCTTCGGTTTTTTTTGTTCATTGTATTAAAATCATTAAATTTGAACCCAAATAGCCAAGATTATTTTATGAATACAGCTTTGATTATGCTGGGAAGCAATATTAATCCGGTTGAGAATATTGAAACAGCCATGGAAAAACTTACCGAACATTTTGAAATTGTTTCGATAAGTTCGGTGGAAATAACCCAGCCAGTTGGTGCATACTACAAAAACACCTTTCACAATCAAGCACTTAAGATTCTGTCTGTTGAAACGGCGGATGAGACAAAAGCCATTTTCAAGCAAATTGAAATTGAAATGGGACGTACACCCGAAAGTAAAAAAAATGGTGACATCCCGATAGATATCGACCTGATTTTCTGGAACAAAACCTTGTTACATCGCGATTATGAGCGTTACGATTTTGTAAGGAGATGCGTGGACGAAATCAGGTAGACCTTTCCTCCGTGCGCGTTGCAACCACCTGTCCCCCATCGTAGTCCGAACCGGTCCTTTCCCCGCAAAACGCAAAAAAAATGCCAATTCGGCCACCCGCAACTAATTTTGGTTTTTGAATTGTAATTTCCCAATCGGAAAATAAGTATATTTGTGTTTTTTCTCCAAAGCCCGAAACACACAAATAAACGCATTGACAGGACATGAAGCATTTCCCTCCTTCCGAATTAATCATTAACAGCGATGGCAGCATTTTCCATTTACACTTGAAACCCGGGCAGCTGGCCGACAATGTCATTTTGGTTGGCGACCCGGACCGGGTTGAACTGGTTGCACGGTATTTCGATACCACGGAATGTTCGGTCGCAAACCGTGAATTCAAAACAATCACAGGCACTTACAAAGGAAAGCGGATATCGGTAATTTCCACTGGCATTGGTACCGACAATATCGACATTGTCATGAACGAACTGGATGCGCTAAGCAATATCGACCTGGAAACACGGACCGAGAAACCGGAATCCAGGCAATTGACCATAGTCAGGATTGGCACGTCGGGGGGCATGCAACCCGACATTCCGCTGGGAAGTTTCCTCATTTCGGAAAAATCCATTGGCTTCGACGGGATGCTGAACTTTTATGCCGGGCGCGACACGGTTAGCGACCTTGGGTTTGAAAAAGCGCTGACGAAACACCTCAGCTGGAACAAGCAGCTTGCAGCCCCGTATGTTGTGGATTCCGACAGCGAACTGGTAAGCAGGATTGGAAAAGAGGACATGCTGCGTGGCACAACTATCTCGGCAAATGGGTTTTACGGTCCGCAAGGGCGCGTTTTGCGAATTGACTTGGCCGACATGCATATCAACGATAAAATTGAAAGCTTCCGGTACGGGAATTATAAAATCACCAACTACGAAATGGAAGGGTCGGCCATTGCCGGATTATCGAAACTAATGGGGCACAAGGCCATGACGGTGTGTTGTGTAATTGCCAACCGGCGGGTCGAGGCTGCCAACACCGATTATAAGCCCTATATCGAGAAACTGGTGACTACTGTTTTGGAAAGACTGTAAAAAGCACGTATACAAATGATTACAGACAAAGAAACATACCGGCATTGTGTAATACGCGACTTGGAAGCCTACCAGTTGAAAAAGTTGTCGCTTTACAATTACTTTTGGATGGATGTGGTGCGGTTCCAGTTGCGGTTGCGGAAAATTGAATACCTGCATAATGCCCGGCGCGCAAACCCATTTTGCCGGGTGCAATTATTTATCCTTGAAGTATTAAACCACCAACTGGCCATCAGGCTCGGGTTTTCCATCCCTAAAAATGTTTTCGGGCCCGGGCTCTGCCTGGTGCATTACGGCACCGTGGTGGTAAGCCCGAAAGCCAGGATTGGCCGGAACTGCCGGATCCACCCCTCCACATCGATAGGCGAATACAATGGGGCGCCGACAATTGGCGACAATGTTTATATCGGTCCGGGCGCGAAACTATTCGGTGACATCACGGTTGGAAACAATGTTGCCATCGGGGCGAATGCAGTGGTCAATTCAAACGTCCCCGACAACGTGACGGTTGGCGGGATTCCAGCCCGAACCATATCCGGGAAATCGTCCATCGAAACCGGTGTTTTTCCTGACAATTTTATTATCTAAACCAGAAGAAAGATGGAATTTACTTCAACTATCGTTGCTATTTCGACACCGCCGGGTACCGGTGGAATTGCCGTAATACGGGTTTCGGGTCCTGAAGCCATAAAAAAATGCCATGCCGTATTTCGTCCAGCCAACGAAAACAGGCAGTTGCCCGGACAGGCTGCCAACACCGTGTTGTATGGAAGTATTGTAAACGATGGAAATGAAATCATCGACGATGTGCTGGTAACGGTTTTCCGTAGCCCGCATTCGTTTACAGGCGAGAACACGGTTGAAATTGCCTGCCACGGGTCGGTCTTCGTGCAGCAGCAAATCATGCATGTGCTGCTCGAACAAGGTTGCGTATTGGCCCGGCCGGGCGAATTCACCCAACGTGCTTTCCTGAACGGCAAAATGGACCTTTCTCAGGCCGAAGCTGTGGCCGACCTGATTGCATCCACATCGTCATCGTCGCACCGGATGGCTTTGAACCAGATGCGGGGCGGGTTTTCGAACGAACTGATGAAACTGCGGGCACAACTGCTCGATTTTGTATCGCTCATTGAACTCGAACTGGACTTCAATGAAGAAGATGTGGAATTTGCCGACCGGGTGCAACTGACAAACCTTGCAACCGACATAGAACAAGTTATTATACGTTTGTCCAATTCGTTCCGTGTGGGGAATGCGCTGAAAAACGGTATCCCGGTTGCCATAGTGGGCGAAACCAATGTGGGGAAATCGACCCTGCTGAATGTGCTCCTGAACGAGGAAAAAGCGATAGTTTCGGATATCCACGGGACAACACGCGATGTGATTGAGGACTCGGTCAACATCCATGGAGTCGTGTTCCGGTTTATCGATACTGCCGGAATCCGCGACACGGAAGACAAGATTGAAAGCATGGGCATAGAACGCACCTACAAAAAAATCGAACAAGCTGCCATTGTGCTTTGGATGGTGGATTGCACGCAGCTGACCGAACACATGGAATGGCTCGCCGAACGGATTTCAAGAAGAACGGCAGGAAAAAAAGTGATCCTGGTTTTCAATAAAATCGACAAGATATGCAAGGATGAGCGCAAGGTGCTGGCCGACTTCTTCAACCACTTTGAAGGCGAGCGGATTTACATTTCGGCACGTGAACGGATCAACACCGACAAATTGCAACATGCCCTGATTAACGCGGCCAGTATTCCCGAAATCCATCCGGGCGATGTGGTGGTGAACAACATCCGCCATTTCCAGGCGCTTGAGCAAGCCCTTTCGTCCATACAACGTGTAACACAAGGACTTAAATCCGGGGTGTCGGGCGATTTCCTTTCGCAGGACATACGTGAGTGCATGCACTTTTTGGGGGAAATCACCGGCCAGATTTCGAATAACGAAATTTTGGGGAATATTTTCGGAAAATTCTGCATCGGGAAATAAGCATACAGCGGCGGCGTTTCAGATTTTCCACACAAAACCGGAAGAGGACAGCTTGTATGGGCCGTCCTCTTCCGCCTTGTGAACACTGCCGGAATGGAAAGGTCACACAGGTTTTCCGCCCCGTATTATTCTTAAAATCACAACTATGACGGCTATGACCAGCAGAATATGTATCAGTCCTCCGGCACTATAGGCAAAGACGCCGATAGCCCAGAAAATGACCAATATGATTGCTATTAAATAAAATAGGTTGCTCATATCCTTGTTTTTTTAATGTTAATACTTCCAGGTTTTCATCCCCCATTTGCAAATCAGCCAGCCTAATTCAGCGAAACTGCCAGGTAGACGTTAATCACGCTGTTTTTCGAATTCGGGATAGTGTAAGTCGTCCCTAACATTGTCCGTTCCTTCCCTACCTTTGTCAGGCCCATATAATACCTTGCCCCGATGGAAATGGACCCAATATCGATTCCTGCACCTGCTGCCAGACCTGCATCGATACGGTTGTAGTTATCCATATTGATATTATTCTCGAAATCGAACAGGTTGATATTGGCATCGTTTTTTACTTTCCCATTGAGCAGGTACGACACATAAGGACCAATGTGCACGTTGAACATGCCGGTGACTTTATAAACAAACAACACCGGCAAGTCGAGATAGGACAGGGAAAAATCGGCTGTACCATCCAACAAGAGGGAATTATAGGTCACCGAGGCACCTTTCATTGTGTAATACAATTCCGGCTGGATGGCCAATGACCCGGACAGGGGCATTTTTGCAAAAATACCCAGATTCAGCCCGGTTTTCATATCGGCCTTCGAATCTTTATCGCTGTAAAGGTCAGACAGGTTCAGGCCGGCTTTTATTCCAAACTGGCTTAGGTTATCTTCCTGGCTAAAAGCAGGATGCAACCCGGCGAGGAGAATACTTATAAGTACGATTGTCTTTTTCATTTTTGATATCTTTTTCAGGTTTAAATCATTGATTACGAACATTACAAGGATGACAAAATCCTGCGCAATTCTTCCTTCGAGACTCCCAACTTCATTTGAAGGCGACCCAGCATCTCATCCCTTTTCCCTTCGGCGAACATTAAATCATCATCGGTCAGGGTGGCATATCTTTGTTTTAACTTGCCTTTTTGTTCCTCCCAGTTACCTATCAGTTCGTTAGTATTCATAGTTTTAATATTTGGTTTAGCATTAGTTACAACTTGTCAAGCAAACCATTACATACGGTTCGCATTTTTCCGGGTAGTATCGGTTAGGCAAAGTTGCAAAATCATGGGCACGATACTGTTACAGAATTCCGGGAAAAGATTACATCATTCACACATTCCAATGTCCTAAGTCATGGTTGTCAACAGTAATAAAAACAAGTTCGGATGGCGGCAGGGAAAGCAAACCGGAATACTTAAAAGCAAGCGGAAACCAAAACAAACCAAGCAGGGGGTTGTTATAATAAAAGTTTAAAAACATACCGAACCATGGCACGTACAAGTACATATGTAAATTTTTCCAGGGATACGGAAGAAGCTTTCAATTTCTACAAACAGGTATTCGGTGGCGATTTTACCGGAGGGGGAATAGCGCGTTTCGGTGATTTCCCGCCTCCAGCCGATGCTCCCCCAACTCCCGAAGAAGATAAAAACCTGGTCTTGCACATTGAATTACCCATCCTGGGTGGCCATGTTTTGATGGGGACGGATGCTCCCGAATCGATGGGGTTCGAGTTGAATAATGGCAACAACGTGTATATCAACCTCGAACCCGACACAAGGGAAGAAACCCAAAGGCTATTCAACGCACTGTCGGAGGGTGGCGAAATAATAATGGGCCTTCAGGACATGTTCTGGGGCGCATACTACGGCAGTTGTACCGATAAATTCGGAATCCAATGGATGTTTAATTGTACCAACGAATAGAACCTTGCAAGATGAATCGGAACCAACGTACAACCCTGACAGTTAGAACCATAGTGGAAAAACCGGTGGAACTAACCTGGAAACACTGGAATAATCCCGAAGACATAGTTGTTTGGTACACAGCATCGGACGATTGGCAGACTTCGAAGGTAGAAAACAACCTGGAGCCGGATGGGAATTTCAATTACAGGATGGAAGCCAAGGATGGCAGTTTTTCATTCAATTTCGAGGGGAAATACGACCAGGTGACCGAAAACGAGAAAATCGGATATACAATAGCCGATGGCCGCAAAGTTAATATCGAATTCATCCCATCAGATAATTCCACTGAAATTGTAGAAACATTTGAAGCGGAAAGAACAAACAGCCTCGAAATGCAACAAGCTGGTTGGCAGGCTATTCTCGATAATTTTAAAAAATATATGGAAATGAATTTTTAAAAACCACACATTATAATTATGAAAAACCAGATAACCCCCTGCCTTTGGTTTGACAACCAAGCCGAGGAAGCTGCCAACTTTTATACCACCATCTTCAAGAATTCGAAAATCGAGTCTATCAGCCGATATACAAAAGAGGGGTTCGATATACATGGAATGCCCGAAGGCACCGTCCTGACTGTAGAGTTCAGCCTGAACGGACAAGAATTCACCGCCTTGAACGGCGGCCCACTTTTCAAATTCAACGAATCGATTTCGTTCCAGGTTTTTTGTGAAACGCAGGAGGAAATCGACTACTACTGGTATAAATTTGTTGCCGAAGGAGAAGAAGGTCAATGTGGTTGGCTGAAAGACAAATACGGGGTTTCGTGGCAGATAGTCCCGGCTATTTTACCCGAACTACTCAAGAACCCGGAAAAAGCGGAAAAAGTCACGGCAGTTTTCATGCAAATGAAGAAATTCGAGATAAGTGAGCTGCTGAACGCTTGATATACACCACAAGGTAGACATAATTTCCCCGGAAACGAATAAGAGAGGCTGCCCAAAAAGCTTTTTTGAACCTGCCTGCTGGTAGAGAGGCCTGCCTGCAACAGGTGGGCGCAAATTACCCGCAAATTTTCGCAAACCCAATTTATATAAGAATCAGATTATCCGGCACTTATATTTTGCGAAAATTTGCGGATTTTGCGTGTTTCACGTTCTGATTTTCTTTTCGGACACCCTCTTTTATTTGAAATCCCCCGTGCACGGCTGAAGAAAAACAGGCTGAATGTGGTTTGCAGGAACGATGTTCTTTGTATCTTTGCAAGTTGCAAAAAAAATTGAGAAATGACAATAAAAGAGAAACATAACGTCCACAAAAAAAATACCGGCAAACCCAATGTCTTTGATGTTTTGAAACCATACAAGCTCATGATTACGGGCCTGATCGGCTTTGCATTGTTGAGCAATGGCGTGAACCTGGTGATACCAAAACTGATTTCACATGGCATCGACGATTTCTCAGCGGGAGTTTTTTCGTACAAAAGCCTGGTTGCCGGTTTTTTATCTGCTTCGTTAATCATCCTGGTATTCACATTCCTGCAAGGACTCCTACAGACTTACGCATCCGAACGTGTTGCCCGTGACTTGAGGCGGCAAATCATCGATAAAATATCGCGCCAGAGCTATATGTTCGTACAACAGTCGAACCCGTCGAAATTATTGACCAACCTCACTTCGGATATCGATTCCATAAAAATGTTTGTGTCGATGGCTATTGTATCGGCGGCGTCATCCTTGTTCATCATCGTAGGTGCAAGCATATTGTTGCTGACTATCAATTGGAAACTCGCCCTGTCGGTGCTGGCTATTATCCCGATTATCAGCACTGCATTTTTCATGGTGTTCAGGAAAGTGAAGGTTTTGTTTAAAAAAAGCCGCGAAATCATCGACTGGCTGAACAAAGTTATCAACGAAAGCATCATTGGCGCCGCCCTGGTACGTGTTGTGAATGCCCAAATGCTGGAATACAATAAATTCCTGGATGCCAACAGCCAGGCGAAAAACATAGGCATCTCAATCCTCCGGCTTTTTGCCACGCTTATCCCAATAGTTGTGTTTGTCAGCAACCTGGCTTCATTGGTCATTCTGGCGTG
>DATGXD010000330.1:0-13643 GCA_035299105.1 Paludibacter sp.
CACCTGTTGCCGAAGTGTTTCCCATGTTCCCGAACACCATGGCTTGTACATTCACGGCAGTCCCCCATTCGGCGGGAATCCCTTCCATCTTGCGGTAAAGGATGGCGCGGTCGTTCATCCAGGAGTCGAAAACGGCACAAATAGCGCCCCAAAGTTGTTCGAAAGCCGATTCGGGGAAGTCATGCCCCGTTTGTTTTTTCACCGCAGCCTTGAACCGGGTTACCAATTCCTTCAGGTCTTCGACAGAAAGGTCGGTGTCCAAATGTAACCCTTTGGCTTCTTTCACATCTTCTATGATTTGTTCGAACGGGTCGATATCGTTTTTATTGGCCGGTTTCATTCCCAGCACAACATCGCCATACATTTGTACAAAGCGGCGGTAAGAGTCCCATGCAAAACGGGCATTCCCGGTTTTGCGTATCATACCCTCAACTACGGTGTCGTTCAGGCCCAGGTTCAGGATGGTGTCCATCATGCCGGGCATCGAAGCGCGTGCCCCCGAGCGGACCGACACTAAAAGGGGGTTGTCAACATTGCCGAACTTTGAATTCATCAAGGCTTCAACTCCTGCCATGGCGGCTTCCACTTCGGGTTTCAGCAATTCAACCACCTTGTCTTTCCCCAGCGTGAAGTATTCGGAACAAACGTCGGTTGTAATGGTGAATCCCGGCGGTACGGGCACTCCAATGAGGTTCATTTCGGCGAGGTTGGCGCCTTTCCCTCCAAGCAGGTTCTTCATTCCTGCTTTTCCTTCGGCTTTTCCATTACCAAAGGTGTAGACTCTTTTTGTGATACTCATAATGTATTATTAAATTTAAAGATTGTGGTTCTAAATTGAGATTCGCAAAGTTAGTTTTTTCTATGAATCGGCAATGGATAAGCCTTGTAATTTTCAGTTGTGTTGTAAATGTTTGTATATTAATGTCTTGTGTTGGGTTGGAAATGACTGTTCTCCATATGTTCATTGGCGTTGAAGTTCGATTCTTTCTTTCCCGAAATCGATGATATACTGGAATGCACTTTTGATTGTTTCATAGTCCGAAGCGTTGTATATCGGTTTTTTGAACCAATAGCTGAAGTGCACATCGATTTCATTTCCTTTCGTGGTTGTTGTGTAGCTTAACTGGAACTTTTCATCGTTGATAATGGTGTTTTCGGGAAGATGGGTTACGATGTACCCCGCCGGGATTTTTAAATGGCAACTGTAATCGGTTTTGTTTGAATATGACATGTCAATCGGGTATCTCCATACTTTTTGTTTGAGCGGGTTAACGTTTAAACATTCGGACAAGGTGGGTTGAACATACAATTTATTGTCGATGGCTTCAGTCTTGACATTGGTTTGGAAACTATATGAATATTCGTCTTGTGCTTTGTTCATGTTTTTGATAACCAGTGATTTGTTGTCTATTTCGTATCCGGCTTTATTTATTGATTTCAGCAATGAAGCCACATCTTTCCCGAATGTCCGTTGTTTTTCCATGGCTTCGTATTCCGCAAAACGATGGGTTACCTGGCTTGTTGTTTTGTCGTTGTTTATTTCCGAATTTATTTCAACCAGATGTGTTACCGGGGAGGCGTAGTAAAGTTCAACTGTTTTGACCTGTTCGTTATTGTCCACAACAATGGCTTTGTCGTTAATACAATTGAGCGGTATCCTGTTGTTGAGGATAAGCGGGTTTGTCGCATCTGTCACAATATTGGCGCTGTCTACTTTAGCCAGTATCAGCACGTTGTTCAGGTCATTGAGAAGTGGAAATTCCATGTGGATTAATCCGTTTTCCTTTGTGCTGCTAACCAGTGGGACAGCGCTTATGCCATATTTGTTTAGCAGGCCTATGCAGAGCAGGTTCAGCTCGGCCGAGTTGCCATATTTGTCCGAAAACACCTTGGAAGCCCCTTTGCTTGTTAATATGCTTGTCGCTTTGTTCCATTTGAAATGGCTTTTGACATAATTCATAATGGTATCGAATTTTTGTTGGTCGGAAAAGTTTGCCATACTTTCAGGGTTCAGTTCGGGTATGGAAATTTCCTTCGCCTTGTTCATGTACAATCCGAAATTTTCATGTTTGAGCAATAAGTCTTTAATTTCGCCCCAGGTGGAAAGGAAATTTTTCTTTCCCCCGTTCAGGTATAGGATTCTTGCCAATTGCAAATTCATTTTCATAATGTAATCTTCCTTTGAGGTAATATACTCTTCTCCATTGAACCCGGGCAAATCTTTCATAATGAAGGTATAAAGCATATTGTGGTAGTTTCGTCCTTTCCATGTGTTTTCGGTTGGGTCTTGTTCGGTGTATTTGGAATCAAACTTGTCGATACCTTGTAGTAAAAAGTTATATTCAAAGTATGGAATCAGTGCGACTGTATACTGGCTGTAAACTACCGGTATGTCTTTTTGGAATTTCCAGTCATGTAGTGATGTCAAGTAATTGGAATTGACCGAATATTCGTATTCGATAATAGTCCCGGGCTTTACATCGGGAATAACAAATTTCTTCACCTCCCAGTTTTTGTTTATCTTTTCCTTCCGGAATTTTATATCTTCGATGGGCGTGGAGATTATTTCATTATTTATAATGTTATGCGTGGTTATCTGAATGTTTTCCACCTTCTCTATTGTATTGTCGGATGTGTACAGTGGAATTTCAACCACTGCATATTTTTCTCCCCCCGGTTTGAGTATTTTAATCCGCGTATGACGTTTGAATAACACATTAAAATCGGGAAAATCTGATACGAACCGGCTGTCGATAACATTTTCCACAAAATGGCTGTCGCCAATGTCGAAAAGTACAACCGCTTCTGCTCCTTTGTCGAAGTCGCATTCCTGGTACAGGATTTCATTTTTATTAATCTGCCCGAAGACTGGCGCTATTCTCTGCGCTGTGGCAGGGTTGCTTCCGATAAACATCACCGATGCGAGCAAGAGAAGAAAACTGGGTGGCAGGAATTTTTTGTACATGGATTGATAGGATTAATTGTTATTGGTTAATAGAATATTGTTTTGATTCTCAATTTCGTGGATTTTCTCAATGAAATCGTATAACTCCCGGTATAATGCCATTGACTTGTCTATGGGAATGTGAGTGGCTTTAAGAAGTAACAACTGTTTGAAAATGATTCCGCCGGGAACTTGCTGCCACGAAGTCTGGTACGAACCGAACTGGCAATCCACAGATTGCGGAGCAGGTATCTTGCCGGTTTTGAATTCATTCCCCAGCCCGAAAAATTGTTCATCCGTTTGGTATATCGGGTAGTTTATTTGCAGGTCGGAGTGTCTGTACGAAGGATTTTCAAGTTTTGGAACGGTAATTCTAATAGGTTTCAATACCCGATTTCCACCATATTTGTACAACAGGTTGTTGGTTGCAGCCACATAACTCAACCCAATGGAAAGCGAGTCGCGGTTTATTGCATGCACTTTAATGCTGTCGGGTTCGAAGTCGGGTTCAACCATTTTCTTCCTTACATAATACTCCATTTTTTTCGTACTTAGATCGGAATGTATATGTGCCAGGAATTCAAAGTTATCCCCCCTTAATGTTTTGGATACAATGGTTTTGCATGTGTTTTCACTCAAATTCTCGAACCGTATGGAACGCTGGTTCAGCACTTGTCCGGGCGTGAGCGCTGGCGTGCCGACTAACCGGCTTTTGTTTTTTTCAACGATTAACGCTTTTCGTCCCTGTGTAAATGTGCCCAAATACCCGAACGGGCCTTTGCTGGTGCAGTCGAGCCAGATGGTGTCCCTTTGTACGGGAACACAAAGGATGATGTGGTTGAACTGCGGACAACTGATTGCTTCATTTATCCAGGGTATATCGTCTGACGCGTTCACGAGGCTGTAGTGCGAACGGAATCCATAAAGGTTCAGTACCGATTGGAAGTAATTCGACAAAGCCTTGCAGTCACCGAACCGGTTCTCAACAACATATTGCGCGGGATATGTCACGTACCTGCCTGTTTTTATCGAAATGTTCACATACCGCATGTTGTCTTGTAAGTCGTGGTAAAGGGTTTTCAGCAATTGGATGCTGTCAGTAATCCCGTTGGTTATTTGTCCAATCCTTTTGATTTCAGCTTCATCTAACGTTTGCCGTTCCTTGTTTGTTTTGTATTGCCAGTTGCCGAAACTTGCCCAGCTATCGAAGCTGCCGGGATTGCCATAATGGAAGTTCACCGGGAAAATGGTGACGGAACTTTGCAAATCGTCGATATTAGGCGAGAATTCCTCGTTATAGGCAGGCTGTGTGTTGTACATTTTCCAATGATAGGAAACAGTGTTGGAAGTCGTGTCGGTTTCGGGTTCTGGAACGAAGCGGGAAATATACTTGATTGGATAATCGGATGGCACGCTAACATCCAGTTCTGCATTGGCCACAGGTATTTTATAATCGAAGTACGGCTTCCAACAATCGATAAGCATGAACTCCGACTCGTCTGTTTCGTAGCTATATTTTAGTATGTACGGGTAAGCATCGTGTTTTAACGTGAATTCTTTTAGCATGTTGTCGGTGTAAAAGGAATAATTGTTGGTGAGCGACTTGCTGCTAATGTCCGATTTGTTTAATTTCTTGATGAGTTTCCCATTTGGGCTTACAATGGAGGCTGAAATATTGCTGACTTTAATCATGGGTAAATAAGGAATCTTTACCGAGCAATGTTCTTCCGACAAATTATTGTTGAATAAAATTTCATAGCTTTCCTTCTTGTGCAGGTGTTGTTTGTTTATGTTTATGGTGGTCGAATGTTTCAAGATTAAAACATTGTTTTGCGAAAGGGCATATGATGGGGGAAAAATCAAGGATAAGAGCAAAAGCAATTTGTTCATGTGATTTTTTGTTGGGTTTAGGGGCAAAGTTAGCAATATTTATTTAATTTCAATAAAATGGCAAGGTGTTCTTTTAGGAAATGTTGCTGAATTTCTGTCAGTGCCTTGATGTATTTTATGTGACTAAATGTCTGATAACTTGTATTTTGGGTTGTATTGGCTGACGGATTTTCAGGAAACCCTGAAATGGTTGGATAATTGATTGGAACTTGAAGAATAATAACAAGATCATTATGAACTTCAACAATTTTACAATCAAATCGCAGGAAACCATTCAACAAGCTGTTGGATTGGTGCAGGACAACGGCCAGCAGGTAGTGGAAACGCCTCACCTTTTCAAGGCGGCGGTGTTGAAAGGTGAGGATGTGACACAATTCCTGTTCGGTAAAATGGGGGTAAACGTGAATACACTCGTCACAGTGGCGGACAATATGATCAGCGGGTTTCCGCGCGTGTCGGGTGGCGAACCTTACCTGGGCCGCGAAACCAACAACGTGCTGCAAAAAGCTATAGACAAATCGTCGAAAGCCGGCGACCAGTTTGTGTCGCTCGAATATATTCTATTGGCCTTGGTTGCTGAAAAAAACCAGTTTGCCAAGCCGCTGAATGATGCAGGTGTGAATGAAAGGAACCTGCAGGAGGCTATCAACGAACTTCGCAAAGGTTCGAAAGTGAATTCTGCTTCTGCCGAAGATACCTACAATTCGCTTGGGAAATATGCCATTGACCTGAACGAAATGGCTCGCTCCGGCAAACTCGACCCGGTAATCGGCCGCGATGAGGAAATTCGCCGTATCCTCCAGATTTTGAGCCGCCGGACAAAAAACAACCCGATCCTGATTGGCGAGCCCGGAACCGGGAAAACGGCCATTGCCGAAGGGTTGGCACACCGGATTGTGCGGGGCGATGTGCCCGAAAACCTGAAATCGAAACAGATTTTCTCGCTCGATATGGGTGCGCTCATTGCTGGAGCCAAGTACAAAGGTGAATTCGAAGAACGGTTAAAGTCGGTGGTCAATGAAGTGATTAAAGCCGAAGGTGAAATCATATTGTTTATCGACGAAATTCATACCCTCGTTGGTGCGGGCAAGGGCGAAGGTGCCATGGATGCTGCCAACATCCTGAAGCCTGCTTTGGCCCGGGGCGAACTGCGTGCCATTGGCGCAACCACACTCGACGAGTACCAGAAATATTTCGAAAAGGACAAGGCGCTCGAACGCCGTTTCCAGGTAGTTATGGTTGATGAACCGGACGTGGCGAGTACCATTTCGATTCTGCGGGGATTGAAGGAACGTTACGAGAACCACCACAAGGTGCGTATCAAGGACGATGCCATTATTGCGGCGGTGGAATTGTCGAGCCGGTACATTACCGACCGCTTCTTACCCGACAAGGCCATCGACCTGATGGACGAGGCTGCCTCCAAATTGAGGCTCGAAGTGGATTCGGTTCCCGAAGGGCTGGATGTGATCGAAAGGAATATCAAGCAGTTGGAAATTGAACGCGAAGCCATTAAACGTGAAAATGATACCCGCAAGCTCGAACAACTCAACGCCGACATTGCCAACCTGAAAGAGGAAAGCAAGGTGTTGCGTGCCAAGTGGTCGAGCGAGAAGGAACTGATTGATAAGATCCAGCAGGCGAAGATTGAAATTGAAGACATGAAATACCAGGCCGACCGTGCCGAACGCGAAGGCGATTATGGCAAGGTGGCCGAAATCCGCTACGGGAAAATCAAAAGCCTCGAAACACAGATTGCAGACTTCCAGGCCAGGCTAAGCGAAATGCAGGGAAGCAATGCCCTCATCAAGGAGGAAGTCGACAGCGAGGATATTGCCGATGTGGTGAGCCGTTGGACGGGAATTCCGGTTAGCAAGATGTTGCAGGGAGAAAAGGGAAAATTGCTGAACCTGGAGAAGGAACTGCACGAGCGGGTGGTGGGGCAGGACGAAGCCATAGCAGCGGTGTCGGATGCAGTCCGCCGGAGCAGGGCTGGGTTGCAGGACCCGAAGCGTCCCATCGGTTCGTTCATTTTCCTGGGTACTACCGGCGTGGGTAAAACCGAGTTGGCAAAAGCCCTGGCCGAATACTTGTTCGACGACGAAAACCTGATGACACGCATCGACATGAGCGAATACCAGGAAAAATTCTCGGTAACACGCCTGATTGGTTCGCCTCCGGGTTATGTGGGGTACGAAGAAGGCGGGCAATTGTCCGAAGCCATCCGCCGGAAACCGTACTCGGTGGTGCTTTTCGATGAAATTGAAAAGGCACATCCCGATGTGTTCAACGTATTGCTGCAAGTGCTCGACGATGGCCGGTTGACCGATAACAAGGGCCGTGTGGTGAATTTCAAAAACACCATAATCATTATGACTTCGAACCTGGGTTCCAGCCTGATCCGCGAAAACTTTGAACGGATAAACGCCGGCAATCACGATGAGGTAATCGAGCAAACCAAAAACCAGGTTTTTGAACTGCTGAAACAAACCATTCGTCCCGAATTCCTGAACCGGATCGACGAACTGATCATGTTTGCACCGCTGAGCGAGACACAGATTGAATCCATCGTGCGGATGCAAATCGGACAGGTTCAAAAAACACTGGCGCAAAACGGCATACGCCTCGAACTTACCGAAGCCGCTATTGCCTATATTGCCGAAGTTGGCTTCGATCCGCAATTCGGCGCCCGGCCTGTGAAGCGGGCTATCCAGAAATATGTGCTGAACGATTTGTCGAAACAATTGATTGCCGGAAATGTGAGCCGCGACTCGGTAATCAGGATTGATGCCGGTGAAAACGGGTTGGAGTTTTCGGATATGGAGGTATGAACCGGCTGGCGCAATTGTGTAATGATTGGGAGCTTACGCTTGTCGAGCAAAGAGGTGGTGAGTTGCAGGTCTGGTTGTCGGGGCTGTCTGGTTGTTAAACCAGCATGGGCTCGATACAAGCAATAACCTGAATTGTTGCTTGTCGGTTGATTGTATGCGTATTGCAAAAAACATGTCGAGGTGCTTCCGGGGTTAGGCGGAAGCACCTCGGCATAGGGGTCATCCCCCGGATATAAATGAAATTTTTATGTCTAACCCACGTTAGTACAGGTTGTAATTCGGAGCAGTTTTCAATTTCGGCATGCTGATTTTAATATCATTCAACCAGTAAGCTGGTTTCGGTTCTTGTTTCTTTGCGAGTATTTCCTGCCACGCTTCATCCGTAAGCCGCGAACTGATTGGTTGTTGAAATTCATGATGGCTAAACACTGCTCCCCGTGTGAGGTACAACAAGCCGTTGATTTGTGCAATCACGTAGATTTCATCGCCCAATCCCACGCATTCTTCGAGTGTTTGGCCGCCTTTGATTGAATCTTTGTATGTGTAAACATCCGCAGCAATGGCCATGCATTTATCGGGGGTAGTCACGGTGCTCATATCCATTTCATTAGAATTAATAATATTCAGTGTCAGGCTTTCCACCTCGCCGCCCATTTGCGCCAAGCGGTCGAATTCGGTATTGGTGAGGTGCTTTCCGTGAAGTTCCTTTTCACTCATCTTTTTCAGGAAATCGGCTATAGATATCAGTGACTTGTTTCTTGAGGCAAGTTTAGTGGTTAGTAAGCCGTGTGAAGACAATGTTTTAGCGTTCAGTTGCAATAACTCGATACATTTCACCCAAAACTCCACTTGAGGTTCCACATATGCTATTTTTTGCGGGGGAGGGATATCGCCGCCATCGCCCATTTCGGCTCCGCTTGGCTGTTCCACATACAGCAACATATCGTGCCGCAGTCCTGTCCATGCAGCCAACATGGTGTTTAGGTTTTTCTTTTCCCAGCATTTGGTTTGCATGAAGCAGGGAGCCATAGGGTCTTTCTGGTTTAATGCCAGTGCGGCATTCATTGTCTTGTTATACACGTTGTCGTTCCATCCCCCGAAATAGCGGAACTTGTTTTGCAACCACTTGAGCGTGTCGGCATACTGAGGCCAGGTTGCTTGTTCCTTGTAGCCATTCAGCAAGATATCTTCAGCCTGCTTGTTGCCCATGGCAGCGAACACATCCAGTGCTTTCGGAAATTTACGTTTGGGCTGAGGCTTGGTGGTGTGAACCAACCGTTGCATGATTTCATTGTCGAATGTGTATCGCCCAGCAGTAAAATAAAGCCGTTTACGGGTCAGAAACTTTTCCGTATATTCGTTGGCAGGTTTTGGTGCAAATTTTCGGGGATCCACAACCAGTAAGGATTGCCGGATGTCCGCTAATTTTTCATCTGTCAACAATTCATTTGTATTGGTGTTCCCGGCGTTTTGGAGTATGCGCATCAGGTGTGAGAACGACAGGTTGTTTTCTTCGCCTGCCAGAAACTCTATGGTACCCGACAAGGCTTTGTATTTTCGGTAACTATCCGGGTTGTGCAACAAAGCCGAACCCATTACAATTGCCCGGGCCAGCCCATCATTCTTGTCGATATAAACCGAAGCTGAATTTAGCCATTTCATGCAACGGAAATAACGTTTCAGCGTATCGGTCCTGGTGTAGTTGGCGCGGGGTTCGAATTGAGTGTAATCCATTAACGAATCGCCCAGAAGTGCTGATAATTGTCCCGAAGCGCTTGTTGCACATTCCATCTCGTAATCGTATGCCGTTTGGTTGGATGTCGGTACAACTTGCTTTTTCCCGGTAAGTAGCGACAGAGCTACTGCATAATAAGTTTGTCCCCACTGTGCCGCATTTTTTATGCGGTCATTTCCAACCGTCAATGCCATTTTGCGGGTTGCTGCCAATTGCTCGGCAAGTAAGCTTTGCAGCAAGGGGTATATCCTTTCCTCTTCCAGTTCTTGCATTTCCTTGCTTATATGCATGTGCATTACCTGTAAAAACAAATCGGTGGTGATGAAGCTCGGCATATAGTCATAGTAATTTTCATCGTACACATAGAACAATTGTTCGTAACCCGATTTGTTGATAACAAAGCCATCGCGATTCAGGTGATTTCGCATTATGGCAGGTATTTTATCTACTTGTTCCCAATTAACCACATTTTGAAGATTCGCCCTGACAACGCCGTTTGATTCTATATAATTGTGCCGGTACAATTCTTTTTCGCGAACCAACACACGGGAAATAAACCGTTTCTCCTGCTGGTTCAGTTTTATTTTAAAATCGTTATCCCAAAAAACGGGTTGGTACCAGTCGGTAGCATTGAAATGCGCCCTCAGCGTGTAATCCATAAACAGAAATCCGTGGCGGGCCAAGATTTCGGCGCGTAACATCCGCAATTCATTGAATGTTTTCCCCGATAAGTCCATGTCATATTGAAATGGGAAAGGCTGTTTCTTGCCCTTGTAATAGTCCAGGTAATAGTCCAGGTAATCCTTTGTCTGATAAGGAGCCAATGAGTCTACTTCCTCTTCGGTAACGGGGTAACCTTCGTCGTAAACAGCCCACCTCATTAGCTTTTGGTTCAACTTGTAGTGGATGCCGGCTAGTTTTCTCTCGTTTTTGCACCCGGATATGAATGCCGTGAGCAGTATTAATATGGGTATAAGGCAGTTTTTTTTCATGCGTAATATTTAAAATTTATAATTTGTACCTTGCATAATGTCTATTTTCAATGTGCCGCTTCCAACAGCTTTTCAGCTTCTTTGTGAGTCATCAACCGGGCAGTCCGTCCCACAAATGACAACCCGAAGCATTGCCAGCGGTACTCGCTCACCGACCATTTCCCTTCTTTCTTCTTTTCCAGGGTGCGCACCACACAGCCCGAGGCAGTTTCAACCACTTTGAATCGTTCGAACGAATATGCCAGCCGTGAACCCAACCACAAAGGCCTGAGGTAGCCTCTGTCTATCCTGAAAATAAACAACCGCTTCCGCATCACAGGATCAAAAGGAGTCGGTTTAATAAGTCCGACACAGATATCGGTATGTCCATCCCGGTTAATATCGCCGGTCTGGATATCGTAAATGTCATAAGGAATAATAATCCTGTCGAAATGAAGGCTTGCAGAATCGTATAAATCGACCGTGTACCAACCGTTTTTATCCAGCCATTGAAACGTAACAGTTCCCCGGAAACTCTTGTCGGAAATATGCAGGTGCTTTTCGTCTATACGCTGGCTGCACCCGATGCATCCCGATACAAGCAACAACAACCCCAGCCAACAGCCTGTTTGCAATCTGTCAATGACCATGTCGCGAATAAATATTAAAAGTTGCCGTGTCCATATCCACCACTTGCCCTTGCCTTATTTCCAACCGGGCCATCATTCCTTTGTTTCTAGGTGGTAGGCTGTTGTCAAATATGAAATTGCCCAGGCTGTAAAAAATCAAACTGTTCTTGTAACGTTCTATCGGCTGCACCACATGCGGATGTGTGCCTACCAGGACATCAACTCCCGCATCAACTAGTAGGTGGGCATCCTGCACTTGGCCGGATGTTGGATTGGCCATGCCTTCTATTCCCCAATGCAATAGCAGTACAACTATGGTGTGCGGATAATTGGCCTTGTAGTTTCGAATACGTTTTTCCAACTTTTTTGCTAAAGCGTGGCATATATACTTGCTGCCTGATTTCAGAAAGCTGGATGAAAACAAGGCAACCCTCGTTTTCCCGCGGGATATCACAAGCGGAGTCCCCACCAGAGTAGAATCGGAATTCGCCCCCACGGTATATATACCCGAATGCTTGGCAAACGCCAATGTCTGCAATAACCCGTCCTCACCACAGTCGGCACTATGGTTGTTGGCCAACGAAACAATATTGACTCCATGTTTCCGGAAACCGGGCAACCACTTGGGGGTGGCGCGGAATGCAAATCGTTTGTCGACTTTAGTTATTCCGGAATCACAAACTGCACACTCCAGGTTGGCCACCGTGAAATCAACTGTTTCAAGTGCATATGGTAACCCCCGAAACAAAACTGCAGTCCCCTTTTTTTCAATTTCATTCCTGATTCCCCTGTCCGGCATCAGGTCGCCCATGAATACAAAAGTTACCGCTGGTTCTTGCCGGGAGCAAGACGTTAAACACAGGCTACATACTATACAAGTATAATATCCCAACCAAATCAATTTGTTATTCTTATTCGGCAAGTATGGCGAGTAGTGTAAATTTAGAGGATTGTATATCTCCACCTTGTAACAAATCCAATTGTTATTAATGTCCTCTTACTGGTGGATTTGCAAAAATAAGCATAATTTAATTGTATGAAAATTAATTTGCTGAAAAATTGTAGGAAAACAGGTTCAAAAAAAGGTTTTTGAACCTCAGTGCATCGGGTAGTGGAATTGCTGTGGTTTTGGAATTACTTTTTCAAACTGTCCGAATCATAATGAAAACAAGCAGGTGAATTTTTTTTGAACGTTTACCTTCCCCTTTCTACATACCCCGTATGCAGCAAGTGGTGCGACTTTTCGCCCAAAGGTTCTTTTAAAAAATCGTTGTAAAGGGTTATTATTTCGGGGTTTTCGTGCGATTTCCGCAGGATTTTATGCGCATCTTCGTCGTAAATGGATTCGGCCCGCTTTTTCCTCGCTTCGTAATTGGTCGGGATGGGCTGGCCACCACCGCCAAGGCATCCGCCCGGGCAGGTCATTATTTCGATAAATGTGTACGGCGATGTGCCATTTTCAATTTGTTCGAGCAGGACACGGGCATTTTTGAGCGTGTGTGCCACGGCGACTTTTATCTTCGTTCCGTTGAGGTCTATTTCAGCTTCGCGGATACCTTCCATGCCACGCACCACGCCAAGGTTTATATTTGGTAATTCCATGCCCGTAACCACTTCATATGCGGTACGCAATGCAGCCTCCATCACACCTCCGGTAGCGCCGAAAATCACGGCAGCCCCGGTCGATTCGCCCAGCGGGCTGTCGAAATGCTCCTCGGGTAGATTTAAGAAGTTGATTCCGGTTTCCTTGAACATCCGCGCCAGTTCACGCGTGGTCAACACGGCATCTACATCATAAAAATGATCTTGCTCGGAAAGTTGGAGTTTGTCCTTCCAGTAATTGAACGCACCAGCCATTTCGGGTCGCAGGGCTTCAAATTTCTTGGCCGTGCATGGCATAACCGAAACCACCACGATATTGCGTGGGTCGATGCCTGTTTTTTCGGCATAATAGGTTTTGGCAATGGCGCCGAACATTTGCTGAGGCGACTTGCAACTCGATAAATGGCCGAGCGATTTGGGGAAGAAATGTTCGATAAACTTGATCCAACCCGGTGAACACGAAGTTATCATGGGCAGCACGCCTCCGTTCTGAATCCGCTGGATCAATTCGTTTCCTTCCTCCATAATCGTAAGGTCGGCGGCAAAGTTGGTGTCGAACACTTTCGAAAAGCCAAGCCTGCGCAGTCCGGCCACCATTTTTCCGGTCACCAGGCTTCCTTGGGGCATTCCCATGGCTTCACCAATTCCAACCCGTATGGCCGGGGCTGTTTGTACGAGGACTACCTTCCCCTGGTCACGTAATGCCTTCCAGACACGGTCCACAGCGCTTTTTTCGGTAATGGCGCCGGTAGGGCAAACCAAGGAACATTGGCCGCAATTGGTGCAAGCCACCACACCGAGTCCAAGTTCCATGTAGGTCGAAATTTTGCTTTTTAATCCGCGCCCGGAAAAGTCAATGGCTTTCACGCCTTGGACTTCGCTGCAAACGGCTACGCAACGGCCGCACAAGATACATTTTTCGGGATCGCGCACCAGCGAAGGCGAACTTTCGTCGAGGTAGCCGTAAGCTTTACGGGTTCGCGCGAATCGTTTTTCGTGGATGCCCAGGTCGAATGTCAGTTGCTGAAGTTCGCAGTTCTG
>DATGXD010000331.1:0-8080 GCA_035299105.1 Paludibacter sp.
GCGGGGATGCGGGTTGCCTGTTTGTTTTCATGTCCTGTAAGGTTTTGTGGATGGTGGCGGCCTCGTTCTCGTGGTTTATCGTGTCGCTGTCGGGCAAAGTGACTACAAAAACCGAGCCTTTGTCAATTATGCTGTCTACTGTGATCCTGCCTCCGAGGAGGGTGGCGTATTTGTTGGCAATGGCAAGCCCGAGCCCGGTACCGCCAAACCTGCGGGATGTGCTGCAGTCGGCCTGCCTGAATTCATCGAAAATATGCGGGATATGGTCGGCGGAAATTCCAATCCCCGTATCGGAAATAATGAACCTCACCGTGTTGCTGTATTTCTCGACCACAACCTTCACTTCTCCCTTTTCGGTGAATTTCACTGCATTTGCTATCAGGTTCTGCAAAATATGGTAGCATTTGTCCCTGTCGCTTTCCAGGGAGAAACTTTCCCTTTTCCCGGGTTGGTGTTCGAGCCTTACGTTTTTTTGTGAAGCTTGGGGTTTTATCATGCTAATAATTTCACCGACCAGCTCTTCCGGGTCGAAGCGGGTGATTTCAATTTTTTCCCTGCCCGATTCAATCCGTGAAATGTCAAGTATGTTGTTGATAAGCAAGAGCAGGTTTTTCCCGTTCCGTTCAATTACCTCCAGGTAGCTGTATTCATCTTCGGGGATTTGACTTGCCAACCGCCTGCTGAGCACGCCTGAAAGTGTGATGATTGAATTCAGGGGGGTGCGCAACTCATGGCTCATGTTCGACAAAAAGATTGTTTTGTGCCGGCTTACCTCGTGGAGTTGGTTTTTTTGCACCTCCAATTCATGGTTCTGCCCGATCAATTGTAACGATTTTTGTTCCAATTCCTGCTTGTGGTATTCCAGTTCGCTGTTTTGCGTTTTCAGTTGCTTGGCAAACTTCCGCATTTTGCGGTATGCCAGTATCCCTTCGACACGTGCGGTCAGGATGTCAAACATCTTCTCGACAAGCTGGATTGTCTGTTCGGAATATTTCCGGATGCTGGCAATGGAGATGATGGCAACAACTTCGTTCCCGGCAACTATCGGGATGGTTATTATTTCGCGGGGAATAATGGTGCCGCTGACTGTTTTGAACACATAGCGGGTATCGTGCGGGATGTCTTTCACGTATTCGATTTTATGGCTGGTCAACACCGTGCCGAATTCCCCATCCAACCCGTAGGCCGAAAATTCCTGTTTCTCGACATCCTCGCCCAGCCCCACGGATTCATAATGTTCAAAATGCCGTTTGTCCTCGGTGAGTAGGTACACCGATGCGGTTTGCGAGTTGGTGTGCTTGGCCAGGACAGGCAGCAATTCCCTGAAAAATTTGTGCGAGTTGTCGATTGCAAGCATGGCACCGGTGATATCATCGATTTTCTTGGAAAGTTCCACTTCATTCTGGATTTTCTCAACCAATGAATTGAAGGAAGCGGCAAGGATTCCAAATTCATTCTCGATTTTCAGAGAGCTTCGGGCATTCAGGTCCCCTTCCTTGAAGCGGGTGGTGACTTCCTGTAGCTCCTTGATGGGAAGGCGCACATTGGCCAGCAGGAAAAAGGCAATGAACAGCGAAATGATGATGAAGAAAACCACCAGTACCGTCAGGTTCCTGTTCAGGTTCAGGCGGATTTCATTCGACCGGGCAAGCAAAGCCATCGCCTTTTTATCTGCGGCGTTGTCAACCTTGTTTAGAAAGAACAACATTTTGACCCTTTCGGTGCTCGATGCTCCCTGTGCCTTGATATTTTTCTTTGCTTCAGCGGTTCTGCCATCGAGCGCCAGGCTTGTGTTGTTCTTGCGTGAAACTTTCCAGTTCGTGAAATAGGTGAAGGCAGAATCAATGTCCGAACGGGACTCAAGAATGTTGTTTTTCAGCACATTGAACAAGTTGGTGGCCTCGGCCTCGGCTTTTTCCATCCGCATAATGGCATTTTCCTGCTCTGCCCGCGAATCTGAAAGCAGCAAGTCCCTGTTGGCAAGCCTCATTTCGGAGATCTCCAGCTTCAGGTTTTCCAATGCACTCCGTATCATCAGCGGATGCTTGTACAGCTCCTCTGTTTGCTGGTAAATTTTATTTGCATCCATATGTGAAATAACACCCGTAATGACAATGAACATCATCATGGTTACAACCCCGAGTATGAGTTGTGCGCTTACTTTCAACTGGTTGAGACCCATATGTATTAGTATTATGTTTGTTGGAATTTTATGGAACACCCGCCCAACCGTTTAAAGGCAATGGGCCGGAGAGACAAGGAACGAAGGCAGGTACCGGTGATTTGCTAAACTTCCGTTCCGCGTTGCCTGGTGCTCGTTTGTCATGTCCCCCTCATATCGTTTTTCTTGAATTGCAATGGAAGCCGGCTTTTTTACGGAAGATGGACGAATGCGGGTATATTTCCTCGTGGCATTGCTCCACAAGCAGTTCGCGTTCTGTTTCTCCCATTATTAAAAGTCCGTCGTTCACCAGGCTGTTGTTCACTTTCTTGATAATTTCACGTTGATGCTCGGCCGAATAATAAAAAAGCACGTTGGAGCAAAAAACAAGGTCGAATTCGCCGAATATGCTTGCCGGCGGATAAGAGTAATTAGGGTCGAACAAGTCGAAAACCGAAAATTCGATATTTTTTCTTAATTCATGGTTGACAACATACATTCCTTCCTGTTTTTCGAACCATTGGTCGATGCGTGACACGGTCAGGTTGTTTAACGAGGCCTTTGTGTAATGTCCCGCATTGGCCAGTTGTACCTGGCTAAAGCTTGCGTCGGTTCCAAAAATCCTGAACCTGACACCTGAGTTGTCGCCGGAAAGGTGTTCGTTCAGCAGCATGGCCAAGGAATAAACTTCCTGTCCCGATGCACAAGCAGCCGACCAGACACGTATTTCCTTTGATCTCATGTTCTTATTTGCCGAAATCAAATGCGGCAAGACGATTTTGTCGAGAACTGAGAATGTCAGGGAGTCGCGGAAAAACTCGCTGTACGAGACGGTAAACATGTCGACAAACTTGTGGGCTTCCGGCTTGTTGGATGTTAACAAGTCACAATAAACGTCCTTGCCGCTGCATTGGGTCTCGGCCATCCTTTCCGTAACCAGTTTTTCGAAAAACCGCTTGTCGTATTTCGAGAGGTCGAAGTTGTATCCTGCCAACAGGGCATCGACTATCTGTTTCCTGTAATCGCTCATTCTACAATTTTGTATTTGTCTTTTTCCCCCAGTTTGTTCAGGAGCATGTTCACTTCTTTCTTCAGTTCAATCATGCTCAATTCCCTGTCTACCGTCAGGTCGTGGAACCGTATCAACTCATTCATTTTTTCTTCCAGGGCTTCTTCTGCAACTTTGCGGTCGGTAATGTCCCTGCCGAAATTCACAGTGCCGTCTATTTTTCCATGGTTGTAAATGGGGGAGGTGTTGATGGATAGAATAAGTTTCTTGATGCCGTTTTTCGTTATGGTCAACTCGCAACTGCAGTTTTCGCCTGAGGTAGTCCGGTACTGGATATCCATGAAGGTTTGCAAGTCTCTTGGTGATATGAAATCGAGGAACAACCTGCCTGTCAAACCTTTGTTCCCGGGGTCGATAAGCTTGTGGGTCAGCTCGTTGGCAAATGTGAAGTTCCCTTGTTTGTCCAGTGTCCAAATCAGGTCGTTCGAGTGCTCTATCATGGTCCTGTATTTGTCTTCACTTGCCAGCAGGGCTTCTTCGGCGTGGATTCGTTCGGTAATATCCTTGAAAGACCAAACCCGCCCTACAATGGTTTGCCCGATTTTCTGGGGCATTGTGAAACGGCTAAATGTCCGGCCATCAATCAGTTTTATTTCGTTGTACCCCGATTTTTCAGGGTGCTGGTAATAATCTTCTACTATTTTGATGAATTGTTTTTGGTCTGCCACTTTTTGCACGGCGTGATTGAACATGTCGGAGTTCTCTTGGACAAAAAGGAATTCCGCCGGATAATTCCACATTTCAAAAAAACGCTTGTTGAACAAGGTTATCTTCTTGTTTTTGTCGACCGCCAGCAAACCTTCTTCGGTCGATTCAATTGTCGCGTTCAGCAGCGACAAGGAATTCTTGAGCGATTCTTCTGCCAGTTTCCTTTCTGTAATGTCGCGCAAAATACCTTCGTGCGAGGTAATATTCCCCTGTTCGTCCCTGTTGAACCAGCCATGGTCCTCCACCCATATTCTCGAACCATCCTTTTTTATTAACTGGATTTCCAATATCGCATTGTCTGCTCCTACTTTTCGCTCCGAAATGTCCACGTACAAATCAGTCAGGATGTTGATATTCATGATTTCTTCCCTGCTGCCGTAGCCAAGTATCCGGACAAGTGCGGGATTCACATCCAGGAATTTCCCTTCGGGAGTACTTTTATACAGTCCATCGGGGATGTGCTGCATTAGCTTCCGGTATGTTTCCTCGCTTTCCCGGAGTACTTTCTCGGAATTTTCATGTCCAGCAAGCAACCCGTTGCCAAGGGACTCGGTCAATCTGGGATTATTCCCGACAATGGATTCCGACGATCCAGCATTCACCGAATCCGAATCCGGACTTGGGATTGGGTTTGGTTCTTTTTCGTTTTTTTTCATCGGTTGGTACATGTTCTTGCGCAGATAACCGGCTATGGTTTCTGATGGTTACTGAACTACAATTCAGCTTCTTGCCGGACAAATATAATAATAATTATCATTGTCGAACACCGATATTACATTTATTTTGCACTATGGGGCAGGAATGTAGTTTTTTGTTTATGCGATGTGGCAAAATGTCTGATTCGTAAAAGTATAATTGCCACGTTCGGGAGAGGGAAGCAATGTAGGACGGGTGGCAGCCTTGTTGCCGCTTGCAGGTTCGCATGGATTTGAATATTCAAACAAAAGGAAGTGTAAATACGCCCTTATAGGGTAAATGTATGTTAATACCATGTAAAATAGCATTAATTCCTGTTATAAAACATGTTTTTGGTGTAAAAATATTGGAAAATGCTTGCAAGTGTAGAAAATACGCTTTATCTTTGCATCGTGATTTTTTCATAGTATTAGATTTAAGGTTAACAAAGATTGGTAGTCAGGCGTGACTACCTTTCGCGTTTTTATAAAGTCCGGTTTCCGGTATTTTCCTTAGGATGTTGATTCAACTTTAAAAAAATGTCAAAAGACGCGTTATTGTGTTATAAAACATATTTTCGAATCACAATTAACAGAATATTTTTGGTATAGCCCAAGAAATGCCATAATTTTGCATCGTGATTTTTTCATAGTATTAGATTTAAGGTTAACAAAAAGATTGGTAGTCTGCCGTGAGGCAAGCTACCTTTCGCTTTTTCAGGGGGTTACGCAACGCAGGGTCTTTATGCCCCAGACCTGTTTTTTGTTTTTGGGATTTTCGAAATGAACCAATCCTTTCCGTATGGTGTTATTAATTCACAATAGGTGAACAAGTGGGAACGGGACAAAACCCAATTAACTGAAATGGTGGGGGAGTATGCAAAAAATTGGTCTTATCGGTGCAAGTGGATTTGTGGGGACTGCGTTATTGAACGAGTCGCTAAACAGGGGCCATGCAGTAGTGGCTATCGTCCGCCATCCTGAGAAAATCCCTGTCGCAAATCCGAACCTTGAAATCCGGCAAGGGGATGTCATGGTCCCCGGAACAGTGGAAGACCTCGTTGCTGGAACCGACGTTGTCATAAGCGCCTACAATCCGGGCTGGACGAATCCCGAAATTGCCGCCCACACTACCAAAGCCTACAAATTAATTGTCGAAGAAGTGAAGCGGGCCCATGTGCCGCGGCTGCTCATAGTTGGCGGGGCGGGAAGCTTGTTCGTGTCGGCCGAAACACGTGTGATGGATACGGACTCGATCCCGGAGTCATACCTGCCTACGGTCAAAGCCTTGGCCGATGTGCTGTATGGTTTGCAGAAACACGAGAAAATACTGGACTGGGTGTTTTTCTCCCCGGCCGGGACTATCGTGCCTGGCGAACGGACAGGCAAGTTCCGCCTGGGCAAAGACGACCTGATTGTCGACTCCAAGGGCGAAAGTAAAATCTCGGTCGAAGACTATGCTGTAGCCATGCTCAATGAAGTGGAAAACCCAAAACACCACTGCGAACGCTTTACTATCGGGTATTAGCGCCGGGTACAACGGAAGCCCGGTAGTTTATCCCTGGAATCCGGCAAAAGGAACCTGCTTCGAACCATATCCTGAACGGCACAGACCATGCCCTTGTTTTTGCTGGAAGTGAAGTTGCCTGGATGCACTTGCCGGTTAAATGCCGGGCTTGCCCCATTCAAACAAAAACCGTACTTTTGCCGTGGAAATCCTTCAATAAACAAACATGAATATTTTACTTCTCGGATCGGGTGGGCGCGAGCATGCGTTGGCATGGAAAATAGCGCAAAGCCCCAAACTGACAAAGCTTTACATTGCTCCCGGAAATGCTGGAACAAGTGGTGTGGGTACCAACCTGCCCCTTGTAACCGATTTCGAATCGATAAAAAATGCTGTGTTGGAATACAATATAGATATGGTGGTGGTAGGCCCCGAAGATCCACTGGTGAAGGGTATTGTGAATTTCTTTGCTGGAGATGAAGAGTTGAGGGGGATTCCTGTGATTGGACCCGACAAAACAGGTGCCCAGCTCGAAGGCAGCAAGGATTTCTCGAAGCAGTTCATGTTCCGCCACGGCATTCCCACCGCTGGATACAAAAGCGTGGACTCTTCGACAATCGAAGAGGGCGTTGCTTTCCTTAAAACACTGAAAGCCCCATACGTCCTCAAAGCCGATGGACTGGCCGCTGGTAAAGGAGTGTTGATTGTTAATGACCAGGAAGAAGCTGTTGCCGAACTTAAATCGATGCTCGATGGCAAGTTTGGAGCTGCCAGCGCCAAAGTGGTGATTGAGGAATTCCTTTCCGGAATCGAATGTTCGGTTTTTGTAATTACCGACGGTAAAAACTATAAAATCCTGCCCGAGGCCAAAGATTACAAGCGCATTGGCGAAGGCGACAAAGGGTTGAACACCGGCGGTATGGGCGCTGTTTCGCCGGTTCCGTTTGCCGACGAGGCGTTTATGAAAAAGGTGGAAGACCGGATAATCCGTCCCACGGTGGAAGGGCTTTACAACGAAGGGATTATATACAAAGGATTCATTTTCTTCGGGTTGATTAAAGTTAATGGCGAACCCTATACTATTGAGTACAATGCCCGTATGGGCGATCCCGAAACCGAAGTGGTCATGCTCCGTTTGAAATCCGATTTGGTCGACCTGCTCGAAGGAGTGGCTTATGGTAACCTGAACGAGAAGACCGTGGAGTTCGATTCGCGTTCTGCTGTGACAGTCATGCTTGTGTCTGGAGGGTATCCCGAAGATTATGAAAAAGGGAAACCGATTGTTGGGCTGGAGCAGGTCCGGGGAAGCATTGCCTTCCATGCCGGCACTGTCGAAAAAGATGGGAATGTCGTAACCAACGGCGGCAGGGTTATAGCTGTTAGCTCTTACGGCGATTCGAAGGAAGAAGCTTTGGCACAGTCATTTAAGAATGCCCAGCTGATTGATTTCGAAAAGAAATACTTCCGCGGGGATATCGGATTTGATTTGTAGCCCTTGACATATAAGGGGGCATATAAAGAAATGTAACACCAAGAACCAACAAAAATTCCCCTTTTTTGGGGAGAGGGCATATGGCAAAAATTTTAGTTGTCGACGACGAACGCAGCATCCGCAACACGCTGAAAGATATCCTGGAATTTGAGAAGCACCAGGTGGTGCTGGCCGAACATGGCAAGGCAGGTCTTGACGCTGCCCAGAATTCAACATTCGATGTGGTCTTTTCGGATATTAAAATGCCCGAAATGGACGGTATTGAATTGCTGACAGCCTTGCGAGAACTGGAAATCGAAGCGCCCGTGGTGATGATTTCAGGCCATGGCAATATAGAAACTGCCGTGGAATGCATTAAAAAAGGGGCTTTCGACTTTATCGAAAAGCCGATTGACCTCAACCGCCTGCTCGTCACCGTTCGCAACGCATTGGACAAGAAAACCCTGGTGGCCGAAACCAAAACGCTGAA
>DATGXD010000332.1:0-14501 GCA_035299105.1 Paludibacter sp.
TTCCTATCGGACGTGGTCAGCGTGAGTTGATTATCGGCGACCGCCAAACCGGGAAAACCAGTATTGCCATTGATACTATAATCAACCAACGGAAAAATTTTGAAGCCGGTGACCCTGTTTATTGTATTTATGTGGCTATCGGCCAGAAAGGCTCAACGGTTGCATCCATTATGAACACGCTGGAAGAACATGGCGCGATGGCTTATACGGTTATTGTTTCGGCCACAGCTTCGGACCCGGCGGCGATGCAGTTTTACGCTCCTTTTGCCGGGGCTGCTATCGGCGAATACTTCCGCGATACCGGCCGTCACGCGCTGGTAGTTTACGATGACTTGTCGAAGCAGGCTGTGGCTTACCGTGAGGTTTCGCTCATCTTGCGCCGCCCCTCAGGACGTGAAGCCTATCCGGGTGATATCTTCTACTTGCACTCCCGTCTGCTCGAACGTGCTGCCCGCATTATTTCACAACAGGAAGTTGCCGAAAAAATGAACGATTTACCTGAATGCCTGAAAGGCAAGGTTAAGGGTGGGGGCTCGCTTACGGCTTTGCCTATGATTGAAACACAAGCCGGTGACGTGTCGGCTTATATCCCCACGAACGTGATTTCGATTACCGACGGTCAGATTTTCCTCGATACCGACTTGTTTAACCAGGGCAACCGTCCCGCTATCAACGTGGGTATTTCGGTGTCGCGTGTGGGTGGAAATGCGCAAATCAAGGCCATGAAAAGAGTGGCCGGAACCTTGAAAATCGACCAGGCACAATTCCGCGAACTGGAAGCGTTCAGCAAGTTCGGCAGCGATATGGACCCGGTAACTGCGATGACCATTGATAAAGGACAGAAGAATACCCGCTTGTTGGTTCAGCCGCTCCATACACCATTGGAAGTTGAAAAACAAATCGCCATACTTTATTGCGGAACAAATGGTTTGTTGTCGAAAATTCCATTGGAAAAGGTGGTCGACTTCGAAAGGGAATTCTTGTTGCGTCTGGAACTCGCGCACAGGGCGGATGTGCTGGATGTGATCAAGAGCGGCGTGATCAACGATGAAATCACCGGCAAACTAGAGAAAATTGCTTCTGAAATAACGAAAAATATCCTGGCTGTTGCGTAATGCAACGCCGGGTATTATTCTTTCGGGAATCAATTTGAAAAAACAATAAATCCGTTCAGCGGTATATTAAAATCACTTTATGGCTTCATTAAAGGAAATAAAAACGCGTATTCAGTCGGTAAAGTCGACTCAGAAGATTACATCGGCAATGAAGATGGTGTCTTCTGCAAAATTGCGTAAAGCTGAAAAAACCATTGAGAACTTTTATCCTTACCAACAAGGACTGAACCAGTTGCTCAATAGTTTTTTGAGCGAAGAGGAAGACATTATCTCCGGTTTGGCGGTTGAGCGAGATGTTAAGCGGATTGCAGTCGTCCCTTTTTCGTCCAACTCGAGTTTGTGCGGCGGATTCAATGCCAATGTCATAAAACGGATGAACCAGCTTGTTAAATCATATGCCTCGCTCGGCAATGAGAATGTCCTCATATACCCTGTTGGGAAAAAAGTAGCTAAGGCGGCTGCCAAAATCGGGTTTACCCCACGGGGAAATTACGAGTCCATGGCCGATAAGCCGAATTACCAGGCTGCCACTGAATTGGCCGATGAACTCATGCGGCTTTTTTTAAACAAGGAAATTGACCGGGTTGAATTTATTTACCACCATTTCCGGAATAAAAGTTCACAGGTCTTAATGTCCGAGACTTTGTTGCCTATCCCGTTGAAGCAACATTCCAAAGGGTCGGTCCGGCAGAATTACCTGGTGGAGCCCGACAGGCAGACGCTTATGGACCAGCTTGTCCCGAAGGTAATACGGTTGCAGATTTATACTGCCTTGCTTGATTCAAATGCCTCGGAACATGCAGCAAGGACCATGGCCATGCAAATTGCCACCGACAACGCCAACGATTTGTTGCAGGAACTTTCGCTGCAATACAACAAATCGCGCCAGCAAGCCATTACAAACGAATTGCTTGATATTTTGGGCGGATCCTTCAAATAGGCAAGTGGTTGGAATGCCGAACAGGAACTTCCCCGGGATGCAAATCCCGGGGAAGTTCCTGTTTTATGCCTGTGCCATTCAAATGCAATTGCATGTGGGGTACAGGCTGAATTTGTTTGGGGATTCCCTCTGGAAAATACCTGGCTGGAACAACCGGCTTCCCGCAATTTATCCCGCTTCTTGGGACAAGTGCGGGATGTCTGTAATACTTCCATACCGATGGTATTCAAACGCAATGCTTTGTTCCTTCAGGTAATGCAACAGTTCAACCCTGCCTTCAACCAAGGGAGTTGCTGTCGCAATGTATTTCCCGAGTTTGGCAGCCTGCTGGTAAAATTCGGTTGAAAGGCTTGGTACACAAGTTCTTATGCGGTCGTATCGCTTTATTTCATTCAGGAAGTCTCCCTCCGGTTGGACAATGAGTTGCATTCCAGCCGTATTCTTCAATACTTCAAGCTTGTAATCTTCGGGGCGTATGCTCACTGTTATGGGGGTTCCGGTAATGTTTGCCGCTGCCAACACCATGAAGATATTGCAGACATTGTCGGTTGGCAAAATTCTCAGTACCATGCTTCTCAGTGGTAAATACCTGAAAGTATTCCTTTCTCCAGGCAGGTTGTGAATGTCGTTTTCCTGTGAAAATTCGTTTTCCCAATTTTCCCTGTAACTTTGGACGGCAATCCTGAAGCGCGCAACTTCGTGGGCATTCATCACGGAGCAGAATGATTCGAACCCCTCAACTGGAGTTGTCGGCGGATAAGTCGAAGCCGCTTCCTCTATTTCAACGAATGAGCTAACATAATTTCGTCCACCCGCTTTGAGGCCGCCTCCGAATGCCGAAAGTTTCATGCCTCCAAAAGGCTGGCGATTTACTATGGCTCCTGTAATTCCGCGGTTTATATAGAGGTTTCCGGCTTCAATGCTGTTTTTCCAAAGTAATTGCTCGGCTTCGTCCAGGCTTTGTAAGCCTGATGTCAGCCCATAATCGGATTTGTTCAGCAACTCAATGCCTTCCTGCAAATTTTCTATACAAACTACGCCAAGCAATGGACCGAACAATTCGTTTCTGAATGTATAACTTTCCGGTTTCACACCCCATTTCACACATGGCTTTAGCATGTAATGTTTCTCGTCCACAAATTCCGGTTTCACCAACCACCATTCGCCATCTTCCAAGTTGTTGGCAGCTTGGAGCAATTTTTCGTTTGTATTCGTAATCATTGGCCCCACAATATTCCCTCCGCACCAGGCGCTGCCGGTCTGTATGCTTGTCACCGCATCGGTTAGCTTTGATTTGAATTCCGGGTCGTTATAAACTTCTTTTTCGAGCAGTAGCAACGAGCATGCCGAGCATTTCTGGCCCGCATTGCTGAAAGCCGATGTGACAATGTTCTGGATGGCATGGTCGCGGTCGCCGCTTGCAGTGAGGATAATACCGTTTTTCCCTCCGGTTTCGGCCGATAGCGGGCAAGCGGGGTTGTTGGCCAGCAAGCGGAAAGCTGTGTCGGTTCCGCCGGTTAATATAATATGTTTGATTGATGGATGAGCCGTAAGGTAATTCAATGGTTCACGTCCATCGGTGCAAACCACTTGCAAGGCATCTTTGGGAACACCTGCTTCCCAAAAGCATTTTGCAAACTCCCAGGCAACCGGCAAAGCCACGGATGCAGGTTTCAGGATGATTGTGTTGCCTCCCGATAGTGCTGCCGCCACACCTCCAACCGGAATGGCTAACGGGAAATTCCAAGGTGGAATTACCAATACAATGCCCTTGGGGCTTATCCTGATGGTTTCGAGTCTTTCGAAAGCAGCCATCGAAATAGGATAGAAACGGCAGAAATCAATGGCCTCCGAAACTTCCACATCGCCTTCTCCAAATGTTTTCCCGGTTATGGCCGACATGCACCCAATCAGGTTTCCACGGTCGTTGCTCAAATTTTCAGCTACCCGGTGTAAAACCCTGTTGCGTTCTTCCAGGGTTGTTTTTCTCCAGCCGGATTGGTCGGCTTCAGCTGTTGCGATAATTTCTTTCACTTGTTCAAGGGTCGATAGGCTGGCTTCACAAACGCATACTTCATCCTTTTGGTTGTGGTCGTAGAAAGGCAATTTGTTTCCCGAAGTGGTTTCCTTGCCGCCAATCTGTACCGGAACCTGATAGGGTTTGTTCTCCTTGTCTTTTTTCCATTCAGCACGAATCTTGTCTGCCCACAAGCGGTTTGGTTTCAAATCGAAATTCGTATCCGGTTCATTCCTGAATGTTTGTATATCTATTTTACTTTCAACAGGCGACTTCTTACTATCAACTGTTTCCTTGCTGTCGACTTCCAGCTTCCCATTACCCGCTAACCTGTTTTGTGTCCGGTGCGGTTTAGCTTCAATTTTGTCTTTCAGGCTATAGGCTTCCATGAATTGCTGTTGCAGGAATTCCCACTGTTTGCTGCCGTATTCCAAGTTGAACGAATAGCTCAGGAAGTTGTCTTTCCCGGTATTTTCATCGAGTCGGCGGACGAGGTATGAAACTGCATTGAGGAAATGTTCGTTCCTGACTACCGGCGTGTAAAGGATGATTTGTTTGCCCAGCTTGCGCATCACACGCGGGAGATGGTTTGCCATGCCTTCAAGCATTTCGAATGTGACTTGTTCTTCCACACCGTTTTTCTTGCTGAGCAAATAGGCATAACCCAGGCTGAAAAAGTTGTGGGATGCAACACCTATGTGTACCGCTTTTGCATTTTCAGGTTCCAATGCCCTGTCAAGTATGTGCAGGTAATTGGCATCTACTTCGGTTTTCGTTTGGAGTATCGGGTTTTCCCAACCTTTCAGCGATGAAGTGATGGATTCCATTTGAAGGTTTGCGCCTTTCACCAGCCGCATTTTGATGGGGACACCGCCTTCGGCAATACGTTTTTTGGCAAAATCAAGCAGCATGGTCTGGAAATTCCAGGCATCTGGCAGGTAAGCCTGCACAACTATTCCTGCCGAATAATTTTTGAATTGGGGCAGGCTTAATACTGTCGTGAATACATCCAGCGTCAGTTCCGTATCCTTATATTCTTCCATGTCCAGGTTTACGAACTTTGGATGTGGAGTTCCATGTTCATCAACATAGGGAAAGTCGATCGATTGCTGGTAAATCCGGCTGAGCCGTTCGCATAAGTCTGTTTTGTTTTGCGCATAGTTCAATGCATTGATTTGCGCGTAGATACCGGAAATCTTGATGGAGATATAATTAATCCGGGGATCCTTCAAAGCTTCGAGGTAGTGGTAGTACCGCTTGTCGGCCTCCTTGTTGCCGAGCACCACTTCGCCCAGCAGGTTTACATTTTGCCCGATATGCTCTTTCCGGCGTTCGTTCAGGTGGCGGTTCAGCAAGGCCGGTTCTTCGTTGATGATTACTTTCGAAGTGTCGGACCGAAGCCTCTTTTTAAATACAGGGACAGCAATCGAATAGAGCAGGTAGCCAAAGCCGGTGAACAATTTAAGTAGCAAGGCATCCGTTTTGCTGAAAAATTTCGGCATCCCATAGCGTTCTATCAACACTTTTATCCGGAGTGCCAGTTTCTTGCTGTTCCGGATTTGCGACGATTCGTCGAGCATTTTCGAAAGCAAGGTCTTGTCATTCGGGTTCTGGATCAGGATAGCATACTTCCTCTGTTCTTTCTTTTCAGCGGCGGTGATTTCTTGTTCCGACTTTTGGAGGAAATCCTTGGCCCATTCAAGGACTTCCGAAACGCTTATTTTTTCCATATCGCTTGTTTCAAGGTTTTTATAAAATCCCGAAAGATAACAGAAAAGTATGAATTCTGTATAAATATGGGTAAAATATTTGCTGGGAAACAACGAGTTTCCTATGCTTGCCATTTCAGGTCAATGCCTGCCATTGGTTCAAAAAGCCCCTTGAATGCAAATCCCCGCTTGCTTACTTGAAAACTAATTGAACAAATTCCAATTTCCATTGTTTATTGCAGTGGAAATTGTTTGTCAAACGCTATGAGCGTGTTTTCCTGAATAAATTATTAAATACCCCTCTCTTTGATTTAGAACTGTTACAAAAAATATCAAAAAAATATCACATTGTTTTGTTCAATCCAAAAAATGCCTTATCTTTGCAACCGAAATAAAAAAAGCAATGAACAGGAATTTCTTACATATCCTCCTACTCGGTATCATTATTCTCTTGCAAAACAGGCAGAAGTGAGTTTGGTATGTAATTAATTCAATAAATATATAAAGCCTTCTCACTTCGGTGCAGAAGGCTTTTTTGTAACTAAACAGTCAGCCTTTCCAACGTTCCAAACTTTGGAAAGGCTTAAAACGAAAACTTATGGACAGATTATTTATTTTTGACACAACATTGCGCGACGGCGAACAGGTTCCCGGATGCCAGCTGAACACAATCGAAAAAATTCAGGTGGCCCGTGCTCTCGAAAGCCTGGGGGTGGATGTGATTGAAGCGGGTTTCCCGATGTCGAGCCCGGGTGATTTTAATTCGGTGGTCGAAATATCGAAAGCAGTTACCTGGCCTACCATTTGCGCATTGACACGCGGGGTACAGAAAGACATTGAAGTGGCTGCCGAAGCGCTAAAATATGCCAAGAACAAACGTATCCACACCGGAATTGGAACTTCGGATTTCCACATCAAGTATAAATTCAATTCCAATCAGGAGGAAATTCTCGAACGTGCAGTGGCAGCTGTAAAACATGCCAAAAAGTATGTGGAAGATGTTGAGTTTTACTGTGAGGATGCCGGCCGCACCGACAATGTATACCTGGCGCGTGTGGTCGAAGCGGTGATTAAAGCCGGGGCTACTGTGGTAAATATCCCTGATACAACGGGCTATTGCCTGCCATGGGAATACGGGGAAAAAATCAAGTTCCTGATGGAAAACGTGAACGGTGTGCACAATGCTATCCTTTCCACGCACTGCCACAACGACCTGGGCATGGCGACTGCCAATACTATTTCGGGCGTGCTGAATGGTGCCCGTCAGGTGGAAGTAACCATCAATGGGATTGGCGAACGGGCAGGAAATACTTCGCTGGAAGAAATTGCCATGATCCTGAAATGCCACAAGGGCATGGGTATCGAAACCAATATCAATTCCAAGGAGATTTATTCTACCAGTCGGTTGGTTTCGAGCTTGATGAACATGCCCGTTCAACCAAACAAAGCTATTGTTGGCCGC
This sequence comes from Paludibacter sp., assembly GCA_035299105.1. Lineage (GTDB taxonomy): Bacteria > Bacteroidota > Bacteroidia > Bacteroidales > Paludibacteraceae > Paludibacter. The sequence goes on from DATGXD010000332.1 coordinate 7,244, forward strand.
AATGCATTTGCGCATTCTTCGGGAATCCACCAGGACGGGGTGTTGAAAAACCGCGAAAGCTACGAAATTATGGATCCAACTGATGTGGGAATCGACAAGAACTCGATTGTACTGACAGCTCGTAGTGGTCGTGCAGCGCTGAAGCATCGTTTAAGTGTGCTGGGAGTAGATGTTGAAGGAGAACATTTGGACAAAATCTATGAAGAGTTCCTGAAACTGGCCGACAAAAAGAAAGATATCAACGACGATGATGTGTTGATGCTGGCCGGAAAAGAGCGCACTGAAAAGCAGCGTATTCAGCTTGATTTTCTCCAGGTTACTTCCGGTGTTGGCGTTAAACCGGTGGCAAGTATCGGTTTGAAAATAGCCAGCGAAAAATTTGAAGCGGCTGCTTCGGGTAACGGTCCGGTGGATGCGGCAATCAAAGCCTTGAAAAAAATCATCGACCGAACAATGACCTTGCAGGAATTCACCATCCAGGCCATTAATAAAGGTAGCGACGATGTGGGTAAAGTCCACATGCAGGTAGAACATGACGGAGTGGTATATTATGGTTTCGGTGCTAATACCGATATCGTAGCCGCTTCGGTGGAAGCGTATATCAATGCGATTAATCAGTTTGTGAAATGAAGGATGGCCGGCGAAGGTCGGCGGTCGAATAATAATGACCTGATAATAAGCAGTGTAAATGACAAAAAAACAAAAAAGACTAATATAAATTTACGTAGTACGGAAAATTAATAAAACAAACAGAATTACATTTCTGTTGTCAGTTGTCCGTAGCCAAAGGAAAAGTATGAAAACATTATTTGACAAAATCTGGGATGCCCACGTGGTGTCAGCAGTCGAAAACGGTCCTACCCAGTTGTATATCGACCGTCATTTTTGCCACGAAGTTACAAGCCCACAGGCTTTTAATGGCCTTCGTGCGCGCGGCTTGAAAGTTTTCCGTCCGGAACAAACTACCATGACGGCCGACCACAACACGCCGACTATCAACCAGGACCAGCCGGTGAAAGACCCGGTATCACGCAATCAGCTCGATACATTTGCCAAAAATGCCGCTGATTTTAATATGCCGTTGTTTTTCCCATTGGGACATATCAAAAATGGTGTGGTTCACATTATCGGTCCTGAAAACGGTTTCACACACCCTGGAGCCACTATCGTTTGCGGCGATAGCCATACTTCTACCCACGGTGCTTTCGGTGCTATCGCGTTCGGTATAGGTACCAGCGAGGTGGAAATGGTGTTGGCTACGCAATGTATCCTGCAAAGCCGTCCGAAAACAATGCGTATCACTTTTAACGGTAAGCTGAACGAAGGTGTGACCGCAAAGGATTTGGCTTTGTTTATGATTTCGAAGCTGACTACTGGCGGTGCTACCGGTTATTTCGTTGAATATGCCGGTGAAGCTATCCGCAATATGAGCATGGAAGAACGCATGACCGTTTGTAACCTTTCTATCGAAATGGGCGCACGTGGCGGCCTTATCGCTCCCGACCAAACAACTTTCGATTATGTGAACGGTCGTGAGTTTGCTCCTAAAGGCGAAGAATGGGATAAAAAACTGGCTTATTGGAAAACATTGAAAACCGACGAAGGCGCTACCTTCGATAAAGAACTGGTTTTTGATGCATCGGAAATTCAACCAATGATTACTTACGGAACTAATCCGGGTATGGGTATGGGCATTACTGAGGCCATCCCAGCACTGGACACCGTAGACGAAGCAGGCCAGATTTCTTACCTGAAATCATTGGAATACATGGGTTTCCAACCAGGCGAAAAACTGGAAGGCAAACAAATCGACTATGTATTCTTAGGTAGCTGCACCAATGGTCGTATCGAAGATTTCCGAGCCTTTACAGCGGCTGTAAAAGGCAAGAAGAAAGCCGACAACGTGGTGGCATGGTTGGTTCCGGGAAGTTGGATGGTTGAAAAGCAAATCCGCGAAGAAGGCTTGTTGGATATCCTGACCGAAGCCGGTTTCGAATTACGTCAACCTGGATGTTCAGCTTGCTTGGCCATGAACGACGATAAAGTGCCGGCTGGTAAATATGCCGTATCAACATCTAACCGTAACTTCGAAGGTCGTCAGGGACCGGGTGCCCGCACCATTCTTGCCGGGCCGCTTGTAGCTGCCGCTGCCGCTGTAACCGGCAAAATCACTGACCCGCGTAATTAATATAAAATAAGAAAATGGAAAAATTTATAACATTGACATCAACGGTGGTGCCACTACCTATCGAAAACGTGGACACTGACCAGATAATCCCTGCTCGTTTCTTGAAAGCTACTGATAAAAACGGTTTTGGAGATAATTTATTTGCCGACTGGCGCTACAACAAGGATGGTAGCCCCAAAGCCGATTTCGTATTAAACGATGCAAAATATGCAGGCAGTTCAATTCTGGTTGCAGGAAAAAACTTCGGATCGGGTTCAAGCCGCGAACACGCAGCATGGGCTGTAGCCGGCTATGGCTTCAAAGTGGTGGTATCCAGCTTCTTTGCCGATATCTTCCGCAACAACGCATTGAATAATGGTGTGCTTCCAGTGGTTGTGTCTCCTGAGTTTGCTGCTGAAGTTTTTGCTGCCGTAAATGCCGATCCAAAAGCGACATTGACTGTTGACCTGGACAAGCAAACTGTAACCAACAATGCAAACGGTAAATCGGAACCATTTGAAATCAACGGTTACAAAAAGGAGTGCTTGCTGAATGGTTTGGACGATATCGATTATTTGCTGAGCAAAAAACCGTTGATCGAAGCTTACGAAGCAGCACGATAAACAATACTGTGAGTTTGTCTAAAAGAAAGAACAGAACGCAAAAGCCGCAAATTTTCGCAAAATATAAATATCAGGCAATCTGCTTGTTCTGTAAATTATAATGGCGAAGATTTGCGTCTACCTGAAGGTTGGCAGGTTCATGAAAAACTTTTTGGACAGTCTCATTTATTAAAAAAACATACATCGATTATGTTGGAAATAATGGATACTACACTCCGCGATGGAGAACAAACATCGGGGGTGTCATTTGCATCTCAGGAAAAATTGAGCGTTGCCAGGCTTCTGCTCGAGGAATTGCGTGTGAACCGTATTGAAATTGCTTCTGCGAGGGTCTCGGATGGGGAGTTTGCATCTGTGAAGCGGGTGGCGCAATGGGCTCGAACACACGGGCATGTCCATAAAATCGAGGTGCTGGGTTTTGTCGACGGCCGGGTTTCGCTCGACTGGATCAGCAATGCCGGATGTTCCGTGTTGAACCTCCTGTGCAAAGGTTCGCTGAATCATTGCACATACCAGTTGAAAAAAACACCCGAACAACATATTGCCGACATCAAGCAGGTTTTAGGCAATGCAGCCCAGATGGGAATAACCGTTAACGTATACCTCGAAGACTGGTCGAACGGCATGCGCACATCCGAAGAGTATGTTTATTTTATGGTCGATTCGCTTAAAGACCTGAATATTCGCCGCTTCATGCTGCCCGATACGCTGGGAATCCTGAATCCTGACGAAACACGCGATTTCTGCGGAAGAATGGTTGCCCGTTACCCCGATTTGCATTTCGACTTCCATGCCCACAACGATTATGATTTTGCTGTGGCCAATGTGTACGAAGCGGTCAAGGCCGGTGTGAAGGGGATACATGTTACCGTGAACGGGCTGGGCGAACGTGCGGGTAACGCACCGATTTCGAGCGTATTGGCTGTTTTGCACGACCACCTGGATTTGAAAACCGAATTGCGGGAAGACAAGATTAATTCCATTAGCAAGGTGGTTGAAACTTATTCCGGAATCCGCATTCCGCACAACAAACCGGTTATTGGCGAGAATGTTTTCACGCAGGTTGCCGGTATTCATGCCGATGGCGATAATAAGAAAAACCTATATTACAACGATTTGCTTCCTGAACGTTTCGGACGCGAACGGCAATACGCACTGGGAAAAACCTCCGGCAAAGCCAATGTCCTGAAAAACCTCCAGTTGCTGGGAATCGAACTCGATGATGAAATGATGCAGCGAGTTACGGCACGGGTGATTGAATTGGGCGACAAAAAAGAAACGGTTTCCATTGATGAGCTACCATACATCGTTTCCGATGTCATGAAAAATGAACAGGAAATGCAGGTTGTGAAGATGATAAATTATTCCTTGTCGATAACACATGGGTTGCGCCCGATGGCAACCGTGAAAATGGAAATCAGGGGTGAAATATACGAGCAGTCAGCTTCGGGGCATGGTCAATACAATGCCGTTTCGAAAGCCATGTGGAAGATTTATAAAAGCCTGAACAAGCCGACGCCTGAATTGCTCGACTATGTGGTGGTGATTCCTCCGGGTGGTAAAACCGATGCTTTCGTTCAGACAATAATTACCTGGAAGTTTAACGATAAAATATTCAAAACGAGGGGGTTGGATGGCGACCAGACTGTGGCGGCTATCAAAGCAACAGTTAAAATGCTAAACATTGTTGATTAAAGAATCAATAAGGTTTTTGTTGCAACAGGTATATGGCTATCAGAACATATACCACAATAGAAACCACTATTACAATTGCCTTTTTTGTTTTTCCGCTAGGGTTGGACCTCGACATGGAGTTCAGGATAAAAGCGGTAGTTATAGCCGTGAATGCTGCTATTGCCAATAATAAGTATGTCATCTCATTGAGTATTAGTGGGGTTTCCACAGCAAATATAAGAAATACTTGTAAATCTGTAATAATTTTATAAATAATTATATTAAAATGGTAAATAAATTGAATATCGCTGTATTGCCCGGCGATGGTATCGGGCCGGAAATTGTAGAGCAGGCATTGAATGTGACTAAAGCAATTTGCACCAAATTCGGTCACGAACTTACTTACGAATACGCACTTGTTGGTGCTTGTGCAATTGACGCGGTAGGTGAGCCTTACCCGAAGCCTACCCACGAGCTGTGCATGAAATCCGATGCGGTTTTGTTTGGCGCTATCGGCGATCCGAAATTCGACAACAACCCTTCTGCGAAGGTACGCCCGGAGCAGGGATTACTCAAAATGAGGAAAGATCTTGGCCTTTATGCCAATATTCGCCCTGTTACGACTTTCCCATCGCTTATACACAAATCACCCCTTCGTGCCGATTTGGTTGAAGGTGCTGATTTCATGTGCATCCGCGAATTGACAGGCGGCATGTATTTCGGTCGTCCTCAGGGTCGATCCGAAGATGGAAACACGGCTTATGATACCTGTGTTTATACCCGTGAAGAAGTGGAACGCATCCTCCATTTAGCATATAAATATGCAGGTCAACGCAATAAGAAAGTAACTATTGTAGATAAAGCCAATGTGCTGGCCAGTTCGAGGTTGTGGCGTCAGATTGGACAGGAAATCGCCCCCCAATATCCTGATATTGAAACCGAATTTATGTTCGTCGATAATGCCGCCATGCGTATCATCCAATGGCCCAAAAGCTTCGACGTGCTGGTCACCGAAAACCTGTTCGGCGATATTCTGACCGATGAGGCCTCGGTAATCACCGGTTCGTTAGGGATGTTGCCTTCTGCTTCAATCGGTATCCATACTTCGGTTTTCGAACCAATCCATGGTTCTTACCCACAGGCTGCCGGTAAAAATATTGCCAACCCGCTGGCTACGATTCTTTCAGCTGCCTTAATGTTCGAATACGCGTTTGGCATGATGAAAGAAGGTGCCTTGATTCGCGAGGCTGTGGCGGCAAGCATGGATGCCGGAATTGTTACAGAGGACATTGCTTCTGGTGCAAAGGCTTATTCCACTTCGGAAGTGGGAGAGTGGATTGTGAATTATATTTCCAAATAAACAACCTGCCCGATAAAAGAAACGGCAACCTGAAAATCCAAGGTTGCCGTTTTTTTTTGATTTTGCTGTAAACCATCTTTCTCGATTGATTACGAATAAATTAAAAACAACACAATCAATACAAGCAAATAGCCCGAAAACAGGAGGGATGCTGTGCGGAACAGCGATTTGATTTTTTTTGCTGCCATAGTGTGCATTTTTAAAGGATAAGTAAATGATTGGTCAATTGACAGCGGCAAATATAAGTATAAATTTGATTTAGCAGTCTATGTCGGGGTTTGTAGCAATTAATACATTCTGTATCTGTAATTTATATGATTTGGGTGGCTGCCGGAGCAAATTGCAGAAAGGCAAATTGCAAGAAAGTGAAATAGGAATACACCTTCTAGTCGCCCCCAGTGAAATTTGTTAATCGAGTGTGCCGCTAAGATGCTAAAACCGGCATGTGGCAATTTTTACAGTTTGCATATTTTGTGAAACAATCTAAAAAGCGCATGTTAGTGCGGAATTGTCGATTATTCAATGCTTTTGTTAACAAAAAATAACTAAAATTGCGTACGAAGATAACAATTATTAATTTTAGACTCTGTTTTATGACGTTTTAAACTTCCAACCGGCCCATTTCGCGTGTATTTTGTAGAAATTGTCGTTATTCCTTAAGCAGGGTTTCAATATCGGTGCGGATACTTTCGGGTTTCACATTCGAGGCGTATCTTTTTACCGGTTTCCCTTCCCTGTCGATCAGGAATTTTGTGAAGTTCCATTTAATCTCGTTCCCAAAGGTACCCGGAAGTTCATTTTTCAAGTATTTGTAAAGCGGGGAGGCATTTTTCCCATTGACCTCGATTTTTGAAAACATGGGAAATGTAACCCCATAGTTCAGGCTGCAAAAATTGGAAATTTCTTCCGGGCTGCCCGGTTCCTGGCCTCCAAACTGGTTGCAGGGAAAGCCCAGGATAACCAGCCCTTTTCCCTTGTATTCTTTGTACAGTTTCTCCAACCCTTCGTATTGGGGTGTGAACCCGCATTTGCTGGCGGTATTGACAACCAGGACAACTTTTCCCTTGAACGATTCCATGCTTACTGCCTTCCCTTGCAGGTTTTTTTCAGTGAAGGAGTAAAACGGGATATTCTGGGCCGCAACCGACGAAAGTAAAAGCAACATAAGTGTCGAAACACACAAGGCGATTCTTCTTTTCATGGGTGTATTTTTTTTAAGAGGATTGTTTTTGTTTCTCATTTTCCAATGCTTCAAGGCTTTCAATCAGTGAAGCAAGTTGTTTTTTTAATTCAAAGGCGTTTGCAATACCGCCTTCGCCTGCCTGTTCCTTCAATTTCCCCATGAGCCGGAGTGGTATTTCACAGGCCTCGTGTTGCATGGCTTCTCCTTTTTCGGTTAAGGCAACCAATACTTTCCGCAAGTCGTTTTTCGAA
>DATGXD010000333.1:0-32135 GCA_035299105.1 Paludibacter sp.
CGATTCCGACAGCATACCCGATTACCTCGACAAATGCCCCGGCACACCAGTCGAAGCGCTGGGAAAGGTCGACTCAACCGGTTGCCCATTGGACAACGATTCCGACAGCATACCCGATTACCTCGACAAATGCCCCGGCACACCGGTCGAAGCACGTGGTGCGGTGGATGCGGGAGGATGCCCGCTTGATACCGATGGAGATGGGACACCCGACTACCTGGACAAATGCCCGAAAATTGCCGGAGTTGATTCAAACCATGGCTGCCCGGAAATAAAAAATGAAGTGAAGGCTTTGTTCAAAAAAGCGTTGAACGGCATCCAGTTTGAACCCGACAAATTGGTTATCAAGCCTGTGTCTTTCAAAATCCTCGACGATATAGCTGCAATATTGATTGCAAACCCACTCTACCTCATCGAAATACAAGGACACACCGACAACACGGGCAAGCCCGAAGCCAATCTGGTTTTGTCGGAAGACAGGGCAAAAGCAGTGAAAGATTACCTGGAAAAGAAAGGAATTGCCCCCGGACGCATGAGTTCGAAAGGTTTTGGCGACACCCGGCCTGTTGCTCCAAACAACACAAAAGCCGGAAAAGCATTGAACAGAAGAGTTGAGTTTGTTGTTTCATTTGAGGACACGGTAAAACAACAATAAATGGGTTGAAACTGTCAGCCCGGCGGAAATGCCGCAAGATAAATATCTAATGGGGACTAATCCGATGATTTTCAAACATCATCGGATTAGTTTTTTTATCAGGCGTCCTGGCCAAATACCCGAGGGACCCAAGACTAAGTAGTGGGGATAATTGAATGTAGTAAAATACGGTTTAAACTTACGTGGGTTCGATACAAGGCAAACTCTTCATGAGTGTCCACTAAAGTAACAAAAGTTCTTTGACATCATTTTTTTCTGCATCAAATCTACCATGGTTGCAGAAACTTAGTACTCCTTTTTCATTTTGTCCTTCAGGTATTTACCCGTATACGAAGCCTCGCATTCGATGATTCTTTCGGGCGTACCTTCAAATACCAGCGTTCCGCCCTTTTCGCCACCCTCGGGGCCAATGTCGATAAGGTGGTCGGCACATTTGATTACTTCGAGGTTATGCTCGATGATGATAACGGTATGCCCTTTGTCAATCAATGCATCGAAGGCTTTCAGCAAGGTTTTAATATCGTGGAAATGCAGCCCGGTGGTCGGTTCGTCGAACACGAAAATGGTTGGTTCGGGTTTTTCGTTGGCCAGGAACGAAGCCAGTTTCACGCGCTGGCTTTCACCGCCCGACAATGTGCTACTCGATTGCCCCAGTTTCACATATCCCACACCCACATCCTGCAAGGGTTTCAGGCGCTTCACGATTTTTTTCTCCGTGCTGCCGCTTTGCCCGCCAAAGAATTCAATTGCCTGGTTCACGGTCATTTCAAGCACATCAAACACATTGACATCCTTGTATTTCACATCCAGGATATCTTGCTTGAAACGTTTGCCGTGGCAATGCTCGCACTCCAGCACCAGGTCGGCCATGAACTGCATTTCCACCGTTACCGTCCCTTCGCCCTGGCATTCCTCGCAGCGGCCACCCTCGGTGTTGAACGAGAAATGCGAAGCCGAATAACCCATTTGCTTTGAAAGTTGCTGGTCGGCAAACAGTTTCCGGATTTCATCGTAGGCCTTGATATAGGTTACCGGATTCGAGCGCGACGAGCGGCCAATGGGATTCTGGTCGACGAATTCCACATCCTTGGCCAGCATCATCGAGCCGCGCAAGGCTCCAAACTGCCCGGTACGGTCGGCCACCCCTCCATAATGTTTTTTCAATGCGGAATAGAACACGTTGCGTACCAGCGACGATTTCCCTGAACCGCTTACCCCGGTTACCACCGTCATGACGTTCAGCGGAAATTTCACATCAATGCCCTTCAGGTTGTTTTCGCGTGCGCCCAGCACTTCGATGTAGTTGTTCCATTTCCGGCGGCGATGGGGGATATCGATAAATTCTTTGTCGAGCAGATATTTCAGTGTGAACGAACGGTCGATTTCCGCTTCGGAAGTTTGGGCAATGGAATCTATGTCGCCCCTGAAAACCACTTCGCCTCCTTTCCGGCCTGCAAACGGGCCAATGTCGATAATGTGGTCGGCTGCGCGCATAATTTCTTCATCGTGTTCCACCACCACGACGGTATTTCCCAGGTCGCGGAGTTGTTTCAACACTTTGACCAGCAGGTTTGTATCGCGCGAATGGAGTCCAATGCTCGGTTCGTCGAGGATATACAGCGAACCCACCAGGCTGCTCCCGAGCGAAGTGGCCAGGTTAATGCGCTGGCTTTCACCGCCCGAAAGGGTATTCGACAAGCGGTTGAGCGTGAGGTAGCCCAAGCCCACGTCCATAAGGTATTGGATGCGGTTGTTAATTTCAATCAGCAGCCGTCTGGCTACGGCCGCATCGGTTTCATCGAGATTTATCGTATCGAAAAATTCTTTCAACTTCCGCACCGGCATCAGCACCAGTTCGGAAATGGATTTTCCCGACACACGAATGTATCCGGCTTCCTTTTTCAACCGGCTTCCCCTGCAATCGGGACAAGTGGTTTTGCCCCGGTAGCGTGCCAGCATCACCCGGTACTGGATTTTATATTGGTTGGCTTCGAGCATCCGGAAAAAATCGTTCAACCCTTCGAAATAACGGTTCCCCGTCCAAAGCAAATGACGTTGCTCGTCAGTGAGTTCGTAATATGGCTTGTGAACCGGGAAATTGAATTTGCCGGCCGAATAAATCAGTTGCTTTTTATATTCGCTCATGCTTTCGCCCTTCCAGCAGGCAACGGCATCTTCGTAAACCGACAGTCCCTTGTTTGGTATCACCAGGTCTTCGTCAATACCGATAATCCGCCCGAAACCTTCGCAGGTAGGGCAAGCGCCCAGCGGGCTGTTGAAACTGAAAGTGTGGACCGTGGGGGTCTCGAACTGCATGCCATCGGCTTCGAAGCTTTTCGAAAAGTAGCGGACTTGTTCACCATTTTCGGCATAAACTTTCAACAGGCAAACCCCGTTCCCTTCGAAAAAAGCAGTTTCGACCGAATCGGTCAGGCGGCTGATCCCAGTTTGGCTGCGGTCCACCACCAAGCGGTCGATAACCAGGTAAATGTCAGGTGCTTGAGCCAGGAGTTTTTTGTCGGCCAGGAGTTCCTCCATTTTTTTTGTTTCGCCCCGGACGTCAACACGGGCAAAGCCCTGCATCAACAGGTTTTGCAGTTCTTCGGCAAGTGTGCGGCCATTGGCTGGTTTCACGGGTGTCATTACCAGCAGTCGCGTGTTGTCCGGGTAGCCGAGTGCTGCCTCCACTACATCCTCGGCCTCGTGTTTTTTCACCAATTCGCCCGAAACCGGGGAATAGGTTTTGCCAATCCGGGCGTAAAGCAGTTTGATGTACTCGTAAATTTCGGTCGAAGTCCCCACCGTTGAACGGGGATTCCGGGTGTTTACCTTTTGCTCAATGGCAATGGCGGGAGGGATTCCCTTGATAAAATCCACTTCGGGCTTGCTCATCCGCCCCAGGAATTGGCGCGCGTAGGCCGAAAGGCTTTCCACATACCGGCGTTGCCCCTCGGCATAAAGCGTATCGAAGGCAAGTGATGATTTCCCCGAGCCGGACAGGCCGGTGATTACAACCAGCTTGTTGCGTGGAATTTCGACATCTATGTTCTTGAGGTTATGTACCCGCGCCCCTTTTATAATGATATTCCCTTGTTTTGACATATTTGCTTGTTTGAAAAAAGACTGCCCCGATGGCCGGTAAGCTTGAAAAATCCCCGGCCATATGTTTTTTACGACCTGCAAAGATACATCATGTCAGGCAAATAATATGGTAAGAGGTTTTAATAGTTGGAGCATGAATCTTTAAAAATAATTGTTGCCCACGGAAAGATTTTGAAATTCTTTTTTTGAATCTCCCTGTATCCAGCAGGTTCTTCCTTTCCTTGTGGACGACGCCCCCGTGTCCAATTGCATCCGCACCGACTGGGGAAATGCACTGATCCGGAACTTGCAGGGACCTGGTTTGGCGATTCGGATAATAATACAAATTAAGTTGAGCACATTCCTAGGCATCTGCCATTTTAGAATAAATATTTGATTTATATGAAAAATGTATTTGTAAAAATCAATAAATATGCTTTATTTCGAGCTTTTGTATATAAATATAACTTTTTTGAGAATAATTATGGCAAATGTGTGTGGCATATGCAAAAATTGTTGTACTTTTGCCGCAAATCTAAATAATTATGCATTTATGAAAAATAAACGCAACCGTTTACAAATTATCTCCGAAATTCTACGGTCGACGGTGGTTGGCAGCCAGGAAGAATTGCTTAAGATTCTGGGCGACCGGCAATGCGAAGTAACACAGGCAACTTTATCGCGCGACCTGAAATTACTGAAAGTGGCAAAAACCCCGTTATCGAATGGAACTTACAAATATGTTTTGCCTTCATACAATAAACCGTTGCCAAACCAGGGGAACTTCAGTACGCTGGTGGCCCATGGTGCAGTTCTCAGTTTGGAATTTTCAGGACAGCTGGGGGTAATTAAGACAAAACCGGGATACGCCAGCGCCATTGCATGGGATATCGACAACAAAGCCACGGAACAAGTTCTTGGTACAATTGCAGGCGATGACACCATCCTGGTAATACCACGCGAGGGCATTTCGCGGGAAGATATCCTGGAGATGTTGAACGTTGCATTTGCCGAATAAAGGGAAACCCTGGGTTTGTTTTATCATGGGACAGGCAAGATTGAGGATTAAAGTAACAAAACAAAGCTAACAAAAACAAAGGACCGGGTTTCTGGAAGTTCTGCTTGGAAAAGTCGGTTTTCATTCAAAATTGAATATGGACAAAGAGATTACCGCTGAAGATATAACGGTACAAATAGCTGATGAGCGTTTTTTGGGATATGTTGATACAATTTTGACCACCATAGCCGATGCGGCCAAAGTCCGCGGAACCGGAATAGCAAGACGCTCGCCCGAATATGTCGAGCAAAAAATAAAAGAAGGGAAAGCAATCATTGCCTTGCATGGCGAAGAGTTCGCCGGGTTTTGCTACATCGAAACCTGGGGCAACAAGAAGTTTGTAGCCAACTCTGGCCTCATTGTGGTGGATAAGTTCCGGGGACATGGCTTGGCCAAGCGGATCAAGCGCAAGGCCTTTGAACTTTCACGCACCCGCTATCCCGAAGCCAAGATTTTCGGCCTCACAACCGGCCTGGCCGTGATGAAAATCAATTCCGAACTTGGGTACAAGCCCGTGACATTTTCAGAGCTTACCGATGATGAAGCTTTCTGGAAAGGATGCCAGAGTTGCGTGAACTACGACATCCTGCAACGCACCAACCGCCGGCACTGCCTTTGCACAGGCATGCTGTTCGACCCGGCCAAAGACATTGAAAAATAATTGACATAAAGATTTAAGCAGATGAAAGAAAAAGTATTGTTGGCATTCAGCGGTGGCCTCGACACCTCTTTCTGTGCCATGTACCTGGCCAAGGAAAAAGGCTACGAAGTCCACACGGCAGTGGCCAACACCGGCGGGTTCAGCGACGAAGAACTGAAAGTAATCGAGGACAAGGCCTACCGCCTGGGAGCCAAGACACATGCCACATTGGATGTGACACAGGAATATTACGATAAAAGCATCAAATACATGGTATTCGGGAATGTGCTCCGCAACGGCACTTACCCCATTTCGGTGAGTTCCGAACGCATTTTCCAGGCCATTGCCATTATCAACTACGCGAAAGAAATAGGAGCCGACTACGTGGCCCATGGCAGCACCGGAGCCGGGAACGACCAAGTACGCTTCGACCTGACATTCGATGTGCTGGCACCTGATATCAAGATACTTACCCCTACCCGCGACATGGTGCTCACCCGCGAGTACGAAATCAATTACCTGAAGGAACATGGTTTCGAGGCCGACTTCAAGAAAATGGAATATTCCATTAACAAAGGCCTATGGGGAACTTCGATAGGCGGAAAGGAAACACTCAAATCGGAACAAACCTTGCCCGAAAGCGCCTACCCGAGCCAGGTGGAAAAGCAAGGCGAAGAAACAGTGACCATTGGATTCGAAAACGGCGAAATCGTTTCGGTGAACGGCACGAGAAACGACAACAAAGTGTCGCTGATCAATGAACTTGAAGGAATTGCAAACAAATTCGGGATTGGCCGCGACATGCACATTGGCGACACCATAATCGGGATCAAGGGACGTGTAGGTTTTGAAGCCGCAGCGCCGTTGCTCATTATCAACGCCCACAAAATGCTCGAGAAACACACGCTCACCAAGTGGCAGCAATACTGGAAAGACCAGCTGGGCAACTGGTACGGCATGTTCCTGCACGAAGCCCAATACCTCGAACCGGTGATGCGCGACATCGAGCAGTTCCTCCAGAGTTCGCAGCAGAACGTAACCGGGACAGTCATTGTGAAACTCCGCCCGTACAGTTACACCTTGGTTGGAGTAGAAAGCCCGTTCGACCTGATGAAAACCGACTTTGGCGAATATGGCGAAGTGAACCGCGCCTGGAGTGCCGACGATGTGAAGGGATTCACCAAAATCCTGGGCAACCAAATGAAAATTTTCTACAACGTCCAGAAACGAAACAATAAATAGCCTGGCAATAAGACTAAGCTTGCGAGTAGAAAGCCCTTGCTTCCATGGAAGCAAAGGCTTTCAAATTATCTGACAGTCAACATGTTTGGTCGATTAAAATTTAAATCGTAATTTTGCAGCCAATTATACTAATTATTTAAAATATTTATTTCATGATTAATGCCCAGGATATCAAAAACGGAACCTGCATCCGCATGGATGGAAAGTTGTATTTTGTAATAGAATTTCTTCACGTAAAGCCGGGTAAAGGCAATACATTCATGCGTACTTCACTGAAAGATGTTGTCGACGGGCGCGTTATCGAACGCCGCTTCAACATTGGCGAAAAGCTTGAGGATGTGCGCGTTGAACGCCGCCCCTACCAATTCGTATACAAAGAAGGATCGGATTTTATTTTCATGAACCAGGAAACCTACGACCAGCACCCCATTGCACACGACTTGATCAATGGTGTTGACTTCCTGCTGGAAGGAATGACAATCGAGGTGGTTTCGGATGCTTCGACCGACACGGTGCTTTATGCCGACATGCCCATTAAAGTCCAAATGAAAGTGACTTATACCGAACCCGGGCTGAAAGGCGACACCGCCACCAACACATTGAAACCTGCAACGGTTGAATCGGGAGCCACTGTTCGAGTGCCTTTGTTCATCAGCGAGGGCGAAACCATTGAAATCGACACCCGCGACGGTTCGTATATCGGGCGCGTTAAGAACTAAATGCTTCAGGTTTCTTCCGGGTACGGGGTATGTTGATACCGCTTATACAGGAACTGGAAAAACGAAAAGCCTGGGAAATGTAAACTTTGCCAGGCTTTTTTGTATCAAGATGACTGGTTTGTAAGAATATTTATGTTTATTTGCAACCAGCAAAAAAACAACGTGGAAAGCCGATGAAAAAAAGATTGCAAAGCTTTAGATTTGCCGGCAGGGGAATCCGGCTCGTATTCACCTCGGAACCAAATATGAAAATCCATTTGGCGGCCGTTTTACTGGTTACTTGTTGTGGTTTCATTTTCTCCATCAGCAAGGCCGAATGGTTGGCTTGCCTGGTTTGTTTCGGGATGGTGATGGGTGCCGAAATGGTCAACACCGCCATTGAGCTTACCGTGGACCTGGTTTCCCCCGAATTCGACCCGTTGGCGGGCAAAGCCAAGGATGTTGCAGCGGGGGCAGTCCTTGTTTGTTCCATTATTTCGGCCATTGTAGGACTGCTGATTTTCGTTCCCAAAGGGCTGCATCTACTGCATTTGCTTTCTTGAAAAAAACACAAAGTCAACCCTTTTTCCAGTAGCCACACTTTAATTAGGATGAGTTTTTTTACGGATTTGTTGAACCTGGTTTATCCCGACTTATGCACAGTTTGCAACGCAAACCTCATGAAGCATGAAAACCTGGTTTGCCTTTCGTGCCTGAACGGGATTCCCAAAACCAATTTCCACTTGCAGGCAGACAACCCGCTCGAACGCCGGTTTTGGGGTAAGGTTTCCATATCCCGCGGGACGGCATTTTTCTTTTTCCAGAAAGGCTCCCCTTTCCAGAAGCTTTTGCATGCCTTGAAGTACAAGGGGAATAAGGAAATTGGCGAATTGATGGGCAAATATGCAGCAGCCGACTTGTTGGAATCGCCCCATTTCGCGGGTATTGATTATATCATCCCCGTGCCGTTGCACCCCGAAAAATTCAGGAAACGCGGCTACAACCAGAGCGAGTGGATTGGAAGGGGCCTGTCCCAAATCCTGGGAAAGCCACAACACACCACAAACCTGGTCCGAATCCAGAAAAACACCACCCAGACCAAGAAATCAGTCTTCGAACGGTACGAGAACACAGACGGCATATTCAAACTACTGGACAACAAGCTGTTCGAAGGAAAGCACATCCTCCTGGTGGACGATGTACTGACCACCGGCTCCACCCTTGAAGCCTGCATAAAAGTATTGCTCGAAACAAACGGGATAAAAGTAAGTGTTTTCACACTTGCCATTGCATGACCCGTTTGTTTTTAACGTCAGGCTCCGCAAAATATCAATATTCCCATCCCACCTTAAAATATTATGAAAAAATATAACCGGTGCCATACCTGGTAATACTGTTCCAATGGATAAAATATGTAGTTTTGCATACATAAACCTCACATCCACTAATTCAATTGAGCATGTAAGCGTATGCTTTGTAAACTTCGCTTTGCTTTTTTTATTTTTTGCCTGTTTACAGTAGGATGTTCTTTGCTGCCAAACCAGGTGAAGCTTGCCGAACAGATGATGGAAACCAATCCGGATTCTGCTTTGCAAATTTTACAGCATATCCATATCGACCAGTCTTTTACCAGTGCCAACAGGGCCTTGTACGGCATCCTGCTTTTCGAAGCCCTCGATAAAAACAACAAACCACTCCAGCCCGATTCGTTAATCACATTCTCTGTCCGGTATTATGAGAGTACAAACGACAAGGAACACCTGGCTGTTGGGTACTATTATAAAGCTCGATTGTATAACCGTGCGCAACGTTTTGAAGATGCCACCTTATTATACTTGAAAGCATTGGATTTGGCTCAGAACATCAATAACAAAATTTTGCTGGGAGAAATTTATTCCGGATTAGGTGATATTTGTTCTTTTCAGTCCGATTATGATGAAGCCTTGAAGAAGTACCAGCAATCCATCATTTGTTTTAAACAAGGAGGCGACACCATCGAAGCCACTTACAAGCTGATTGACTTGGGGCGGGTGTACCGATTTAAGGAAAATTATAGCCAGGCTCAAATTTACTACAGGAAAGCCTTGCTGGAAACTTCAGATTCCATGTTACAAGGCAATGCTTTCCAGGAAATGGGTGTCAGCTATTATATCGCAAAGTCGTATGATTCGGCTCAACATTTTTTAAGGAAAAGCCTTCAATATCCCTACAAGGGGAATAATTATGCCATCCGTTGTTCAACTTTTGCCGACTTATTTTTTACTTTGAATCTTTACGATTCAGCATTTTTTTATGCGTCGAAGGCTCTAAAATATCCAACTTCGTCTTACAATGAGCGAGATTGTTACCGTATCTTAGCCAATTCCGAATATAGCCGGGGGAATATCACGCAAATGGCCTATTACATGTCCAAATACCAAGATTGTACAGATTCGGTTCGCAAAATTGAAGTCCAGACCAAAACCTCGATACTCGAAGACATCCATCACACTACGGGGACTATCAGCAAATCAAAAATGTTTTTATTTATATTGGGAGGGCTAATCTTTTTTGTGGTCGCTATCAGTTTATTCATTGTTTATAAATTACGCTTACGCAATAAGAATAAAGAAGTACAATTGGGGCAGGCAGAAGAAGAACTGACAATAAAACAATCCCTTTTAAAAGACAGCCTGAAACAAAAGATTGAAGAAAATAAAGCCTTGCAGTCTATTAAAAACAAAACGCTTACTATCCAGCAACGGGAGTTGGCGCTAAAGGAAATATATAGCACCTGCCTGCATTTAAACGATTGGGAATCGTTTGTTAAATTAATAAACCAAACCTTCAATAATGTCATCAGCATCCTTGAGGAGTCTTACCCAAATCTCAACCAGAAGGAATTAATTTGGTGCTGCCTGTTTTTACTCGACGTACCGAGTCCCGACATGTGCGTCGTACTCGAATGCCAGACCTCCACCCTCTACAAGCAAAAACAGCGTACCGCCCAAAAAATGTCGCTGAAAGGAACCAAAGAACTCGAAGAGTTCCTCCTCACCCTATCCGAAAAACAAGGCGCCTATTCCCCAGTTGTAGCTTATAAATAATAGCTAACCACTTCTCCATTTTTCTAACCAGCTGTGTTTCAGGTTGGTTAAAAACACTGCATTTTTAACCACCGTTTCCCCATCTTCCCAATTTGTCCTAATTTTCCCGACTTGTCCTGCTTTATAGTACTCATTACCTGGCATTTACGAAAATGCTTGTCCTAATTGTTTTTGCCTGTTTTTTTGGACTATTGTCACTCGCCCTCTAACTTAGCACCTTGAAAATTTCATTGCAACCGAATTTCCAAACTCAATGTTCAACCATAAAAATGCTGTTATTATGAAAAAAATCAATTTATTAAAAAAAGACACCGTTTTATTAATTTTTTTGAGTATGTTTTCAGTATATGCCAGTAGTGAGATAATCATTCGTTTTGATGACTGGAAAGGAACCGTGCCCAAGCCTACAGTTATGACTCAAAGTGCGACATCGTCTATTGACATACCTCTATCAGCAAATTTAATTGGAACCGACTTAATTCTTGATTTCACTACTTCGGTTGGGACAGCCTATATTTCTGTAGTCGACAACAAGGGTGATGTCGTTTACCAGACAGTTGCCGATACGGTGCTTGAGCCGGAAGTAATTATTCCGTTAGACGGATTGAAGGGTGGCAAATATTCAGTGAAGATTTCTTATGGTTCGACTAACCTGATTGGAGATTTCCAATTGTAACAAATCTAAATAACGGGGTGGCGGTTACGTTCCACCCCGTTATCATTCCAAATAGGACTTGTGTAACGCGAAATATTTATATGATTTAAGTTCATAATTTGTATGAGAAAATCCTTAAAAGTATTATTACGGAAAAACAAACTGGCGATGGACTCCAGTGAGTTTAATGCCCAGATTGCCTTTAGTGGTAATGCCGATATGAATTACATAGTTGATCGAATGCAAGAAGAAGGCATGTCTGTTAACCGCGAAACTGCGCTTGAAATCATTTCGCATTTCCAACGCAAATCGGCCGAACTGGTCGTGTCGGGTTTTGAAGTGAACACAGGTCTTGTCAATATGCACCCGCTTATAAAAGGGCCGATCCACCGGCATGAGTGGAATCCCAAAATCAATTGGATTGACGTTTCGGTGTTCCCCGGGCGTGTTTTGTATAAGGCAATTAATGAAACCATGGTCGAAATCATAAGTGAGAGCAATGAAAACACCGGCGAAACAGATCCGGCAGCGGAAAGTCCAACGTTACACGGCAATGCTTCAAATTATATAAATTCGTTGCTGAATGCCAAAGAAACACCTGCCTGTGGAATTGCATTCAGAACGTGGCTCTGCAAATCCTAATCCTGCAAGGGAACAATGGTTATTCCTGCAAGCATGAATCTTATATAAAAAGATATTCTGCATAGAATCGCGTACAAAATTTAAAGAGTGTTTTTGCTGCCGATTTATTCAAAACAATTTATCGGCTCACGATTTTACATATGACTTTCAAAACCAGTATTCTATTCATTGTTATCGGTTATTCGTTTACAAGTTGTTCTAAAATTTCAGACAAATTACTTATTGCCGAGCGGATTATGGAAACTAAACCCGATTCGGCTTTGCTTATTTTGGAAAGCATGCATCCCGATGAATATCGTTCGGAGCCCGACCGGACATTGTATGGTTCACTTCTGGCAAAAGCTTATGATATTAACGATAAGTTGCTATCGAACGATAATTACTTGAAATACTTCAGCAGTCATTAAACCGTTTTTACCCTTGTGTGGGCGACATTAAAAAACTAAGCTTCGAATTAATATTACCAATTATAACTTTTAGCGGTACAGTCAATTTTTAAGTATAGTGAACAAAGAACCGAAAAACTTTCACCCCTTTGACCTAAACCAATCCCGGGTGTGAGAATCGTAATTTTTTATTGACTGTACCGCTTTAATCTTTCCCCATTTCCCTCCTATTTTTTAAAATTTATCTTTATATCACCAAAAGTATGTTGTAAAACATAAAAGTGCCAGCCGGCTTTTCAAATACAAGTGTTTTCTTTACACTTGTTGCGCAGTCCATAGGTTCCTACCCATTGGGCTTGTGTATACATCTGTATTACAATGCATTAATGCTAAACATTGTTTAAGTGTCCCATGCCTGCTCCGTTCTACAAACAAAAAGATAAATTCCTGGTTGCCGCCGACTGCATCATCATGGGTTTCAGGGAGAATGAGCTTCATATCCTGATTACCCGCCGGCCGTTTGAACCAATGAAAGGCGGCTGGTCGTTGTTGGGCGGTTTCGTAAACGCCCCCGAAAGCATCGACCAGGCTGCGGAACGGATCTTGGGCGAGTTCACCGGCATCAGCAATTTATTCATGGAACAGGTTGGCGCTTACGGCGAGCTGAACCGCGACATCGGCGAGCGTGTTATCTCGATAGCTTATTACGCATTGGTGAATATCGATGAATTCGACACCTCGCTCGCCGAGAAATACGATGCCCGCTGGGTAAGCATCTCCGCATTGCCACAACTGGTATTCGACCACAACAAGATGGTGGAAGACACCATTAAAATCCTTCAACGCAAAGCAGCCGTGAAGCCTATCGGGTTCAACCTGCTGGGCGAACAATTTACGCTGCCCACATTGCAAAGCCTTTATGAATCGATATACCAGGAGACCATCGACAAACGGAATTTCCGCAAAAAACTCCTGACCATGGAAATCCTGGAAAAAATGGATGAAAAAGACAAAAGTTCATCGAAGAAAGGGGCGTTCTATTATAGGTTCAACAAGGAAAAATACGACCAACTGATACAGCAAGGGCTGCATTTTTCGCTGTAAAAGCCCAGCTAGTCTTGCGGTAAATGGGATTAATCAAAATAAATAAACTAATTTTCAAATATTTGTGCGAACAACACCGGTTGTGAAGCTACACAACAAATCTAAAATTTAAATTCACAAATACCTTTATGTTAGAAGCATTAAAAGAAGAAGTATTCAAGGCAAACCTCGAGTTGGTGAAACACGGGTTGGTTATTTTTACCTGGGGAAATGTGAGTGCTATCGACCGCGAAAGCGGGTTGGTGGTGATCAAACCTTCGGGCGTTTCGTACGAAGATATGAAGGCCGGTGACATGGTTATAGTCGACTTGAACGGGAAAGTGGTGGAAGGCAAACTCAAACCCTCGTCCGACACGGCCACACACTTGGCGTTTTACAAGGCATTCCCGAACATTGGCGGGGTGGTCCATACCCATTCAACCTACGCAACTGCCTGGGCACAAGCCGGGAAAGGTATTCCGAATATAGGGACAACCCATGCCGATTATTTCAGCGATGAAATTCCCTGCACCCGCGACATGACACAAGCCGAAGTGGAAGGCGAATACGAACTGGAGACCGGCAATGTGGTGGTGGAAACCTTCAAGGGTCTGAACCCGGACTTCATCCCCGGTGTTTTGGTGAAAAACCATGGACCATTCTCGTGGGGGAAAAATGCGCACGATGCAGTGCATAACGCCGTGGTGATGGAACAAGTGGCAAAAATGGCACACATCGCTTTCGGCGTAAACCCTGAATTGACCATGAATCCACATCTGATTAAAAAACATTTCTACAGGAAACACGGCCCGGGTGCATACTACGGCCAATAAACAAACAATCAATCCATAATTTACAATTCATAACTTGTAACTAAATTTAGAATGAAAAAAGCAATTCTCTCCATCGTATTGATGGGTTCAACAGCCCTGGCTGCGCAAACAGGGAATCCTAAAATTACAGTCCATGCCGACCAGGGTAAAAATGTAATCAACAAGGAAATTTACGGCCAGTTCTCCGAACATTTGGGAACCTGCATCTATGGCGGGCTTTGGGTAGGCGAAAACTCACCCATTCCCAACACCAAAGGATACCGCAACGATGTGCTGAACGCGCTGAAGGAATTGCACATCCCGGTTTTACGTTGGCCGGGCGGGTGCTTCGCCGACGAATACCACTGGATGGATGGAGTTGGCCCAAAAGAAAAACGCGCCAAGATTGTAAACAACAATTGGGGTGGCGTTATTGAAGACAACAGCTTTGGTACCAACGAATTTTTCAACCTCTGCGAATTGCTTGGCGCCGAACCATACTTAAGCGGGAACGTGGGCAGCGGAACGGTCGAGGAATTGGCAAAATGGGTGGAATACATCACATCGGCCGGCGATAGTCCCATGGCAAGGTTGCGTAGGCAAAACGGGCGCGAAAACCCCTGGAAACTGAAATACATTGGTATTGGCAACGAAAGCTGGGGCTGTGGTGGGAACATGACCCCCGATTATTATTCCGACCTCTACCGCCGTTATTCGACTTATTGCCGCAACTACGATGGAAACAGGTTATTCAAGGTGGCCAGCGGTGCCAACGACTGGGATGTCAACTGGACTGAAACATTGATGAAAAAAGTGGGGGACAGGATGGAAGGTGTTTCATTGCACTATTATACATGCAAAGGTTGGAATGGAAGCAAAGGCTCTGCAACAAAATTTGATAAGGCCGAGTATATGTGGACTATGGGCAAATGCCTGGAAATGGAGAATATAATCAAGAAACATGTCGCTATCATGGACAAATACGACCCGCAAAACAGAGTTGGCCTGATGGTGGACGAATGGGGGACCTGGTGGGACCAGGAACCAGGGGTAAATTCCGCCCTTTACCAACAAAACTCATTGCGCGATGCCTTCGTGGCCGCACTTACCCTGAATATTTTCAACAAATACACCGAACGGGTGAAAATGGCCAATATAGCGCAGGTAGTCAATGTGTTGCAGGCAATGATACTAACCGATGGCCCGAAAATGGTATTAACACCCACCTACCACGTGTTCAATATGTATAAAGTCCACATGGGGGCTACCAATTTGCCCCTCGAAGTTCAATGTGACTCATTGGTTTCGAACAACCGGAAAATTGCTTCTGTAAGCGCTTCGGCCTCGAAAGACACACAAGGGAAAATCCACATTACGTTGGCAAACATTGATCCGGACAAAGACCAAAAAATTGAAATCGACCTTGCAGGGTTAAAAGTGGTAAAAGTAACAGGCACCATTCTGACCGCCAAAACCATCGATGCTTACAACACGTTCGACAATCCGAACGTTGTGGCACCGGCAGTTTTCAAGGATGCCAAACCGGGTAAAAACGGGCTGACGGTAACTGTCCCGGCAAAAGCCATTGTAGCATTGGAATTAATTTAGCCACGAGGGTTTAGTTGCAACTTACAAGGAGAAGAAAAAACAATAAATAACAACAAAAATAACACTAACTTCCCCGACCCTCCGTCAGTTGACGGATTCGGGGGCAAATTAAAAAACATTATGGCATATCAGGATTTAGAAGTATGGTTTATCACCGGAGCACAATTGCTTTACGGTGGCGGCGCGGTAGTGGCTGTAGATGCACACTCAAACGCAATGGTAAAAGGATTGAACGAATCGGGCAACTTACCGGTAAAAGTAGTTTACAAGGGAACTGCCAACTCATCATCCGAAATTTCGGAAATTATGCGTGCTGCCAACGGCGACACAAAATGTATCGGTATGATTACCTGGATGCACACTTTTTCACCCGCAAAAATGTGGATCCACGGTTTGATGGATTACAAAAAACCGCTTTTGCACCTCCACACACAGTTCGACCAACAAATCCCCTGGTCGGAAATCGACATGGACTACATGAACCTGAACCAGTCGGCACACGGTGACCGTGAATTCGGCCACATCACCAGCCGCCTGCGCAAGCCGCGCAAAATCGTGGTGGGTTACTGGAAAGACAAATCGACCCACGACAAAATTTCGACCTGGATGCGCGTTTGTGCTGCCCACAACGATGCCCAGGACATGCTCATTATCCGTTTCGGCGACAACATGAACAACGTGGCCGTAACCGACGGCGATAAGGTGGAAGCTGAAATCCGCTTGGGTTACCACGTTGACAATGCTCCTATCGCTAAACTCGTTCCTTATGTGAACGCAGTTACCGAAGCCGAAATCGATGAATTGATTGCTGTTTACGAGAAACTGTACGACTTTGCCGATGATTGCAAAAAAGGCGCTGAAAAACACATCTCGGTTCGTCAGGCTGCCGCACAGGAAATCGGTCTTCGCCGCTTCCTGCAGGATAAAGGGGCTAAAGCATTTACCACCAGCTTCAACGAGCTGGAAGGCATGAGCCAGTTGATGGGATTTGCTTCGCAGCGCTTAATGGCCGAAGGTTATGGTTTCGGTGCTGAAGGCGACTGGAAAACGGCTGCCCTTTGCCGCACCATGTGGGTAATGTCCCAAGGTCTGCCAGGCGGTTCTTCGTTCCTCGAAGATTACGTGTTGAACTTCGACGGTGCAAACAGCGCTATCCTTCAAGCACACATGCTCGAAATCAGCCCGGAAATTGCCGGCAACAAACCACGTATCGAAGTACATTTCCTCGGAATCGGCGATGCAGGTGTTTGTGCACGCCTGATTTTCCAGGCTCACGAAGGCCAGGGAATTGCCACAACCATTGTGGATATGGGCAACCGCTTCCGCATGATTGTAAACGAAGTGGAAGTTATCAAACCACAACCGCTGCCAAAACTTCCGGTTGCGTGCGCCTTGTGGAAACCCATGCCAAACCTCGAAATTGGCGCAGGGGCATGGATTACCGCCGGTGGAACCCACCACTCGAGCTTCTCGTTTGCAGTAACTACCGAAATGATGGAAGATTACGCTGAAATCTTAGACGTGGAAATGTTGCTTATCGACAAAGACACCAACATCCGCGAATTCAAGCAAACCATGCGTAATAACGAAGTGTATTACATGTTGAATAAAGCACTGAGATAAAACTGGTTGGTAGATTGTAGCAGGTAGTTAGTAGTGAAAACTGCGAAACTACCAGCTACCAGCTACCAGCTTCTAAACTATTAGAATAATGAAATACGTTATAGGATTAGATTACGGAAGCGACTCGGCACGTGCCGTGGTAGTAAACGCCGAAACAGGCGAAGAAATGGCTTCTTCAGTGAAATATTACCCGCGTTGGATGGAGGGCAAATATTGCGTTCCGACGGCCAACCAATACCGCCAACACCCACAGGATTACATCGATGCACTGGAATACACGGTGAAGGATGCTCTTTCGAAATGTCCTGCCGGAACAGCCGAACAGGTGGTTGGTATGGCTTTCGACACTACCGGGAGCACACCGGTATTTACCGACAAGAACGGAACCCCGCTGTCGATGTTGCCCGAATTTGCCGAAAACCCGAACGCCATGTTCGTGTTGTGGAAAGACCACACGGCCATTCAGGAAGCAGAGGAAATAAACGCATTAGCAACTAAGTGGAGCACCGACTACACTTCGTACGAAGGCGGTATTTATTCTTCGGAATGGTTTTGGGCAAAAGCCTTGCACGTGCTTCGCGCCGACGAAAAAGTGCGCGCGGCTGCCTATTCCATCGTAGAACACTGCGACTGGCTACCGGGTTTGTTGGTAGGTAAAACCGATCCGCACCAGATTTGCCGTAGCCGTTGTGCTTCGGGGCACAAAGCCATGTGGCTGGAGCAATGGGGCGGACTTCCATCGGAAGAATTCCTCGTGGCGCTCGACCCGCTCTTGGCCGGATACCGCGACCGCCTGTACACCGACACTTGCCCGAGCAACAAAAAAACCGGTAACCTGACCGAGGAATGGGCCGGGCGTTTAGGACTTACTACCAATGTGGCTGTTGCCGTTGGAGCATTCGACTGCCACATGGGAGCTGTAGGAGCAGAAGTAAAACCAGGTGCATTGGTACGTGTAATAGGAACTTCGACCTGCGATATCATGGTATCGAGCTATGATGAAATGGGCGACAAGCTCATTCCGGGCATCTGCGGACAGGTCGACGGCTCGGTTATTCCGGGCATGGTTGGTCTCGAAGCTGGTCAATCGGCCTTTGGTGATGTATATGCCTGGTTTAAAAACGTGGTGGCATGGCCTGTTGTAAACGTACTTTCGAAAACTACACTTGTTGACGAAGCTACCAAACAAAAACTCATTGACGAAACGGTGGATCAAATCATTCCTGCACTTTCTGCCGAAGCGGCCAAAGTTCCGGTATCAGAATCCACTATTTTGGCAACCGACTGGATGAACGGTCGTCGTACACCCGATGCAAACCAGAAGGTAAAAGGCACCATCACAGGCCTGAATCTCGGTAGTTCTGCTCCGCTGATTTTCCGTGCGCTGGTCGAAGCTACTGCTTACGGCTCGAAAGCTATCGTTGACCGCTTTATCGAAAACGGCGTGGAAATCAAGGAAATCATCGGTATTGGTGGTATCGCGCTGAAATCGCCTTTCGTAATGCAGACTTTGGCAGACGTACTGAACATGCCAATCAAAGTGGCAAAAGCTGAACAGGCCTGTGCGTTCGGAACATCGATGTTTGCTGCCGTGGTAGCAGGCGTTTACGAAAAAGTAGAAGACGCCCAGAAAGCAATGGGACTTGGTTTCGCACAGGAATTTTATCCGATTGCCGAAAACGTAGCCATTTACCGGGAATTGTACAAGGATTATGTAAAACTGGGTCAGTTTACCGAAAAAGAATTATTTTGTTAACCAACAACCCCCAGCCCTTAAGAGGAGTAAGAACTTAAAGCAATAAAGTTCCCCCTTTAGGGGTTAGGGGTATCTTAAATCAATAAAAACAATAAAAATGAATTGGAATTCACATGAATTTATTTGGCTCGACTGGGTGATTATCGTAGTCGGATTGGTAGCAGTAACCTGGGCTGTATGGCGCTCGATACAAAAACACAAACGTTCGATGGAAGGTGCCAACAGCGAAGATTACCTCTTCGGTAAAGGCGAGCCATGGTATATCATCGGCGCGGCTATTTTTGCCGCAAACATCGGTTCTGAACATCTTGTGGGTCTTGCCGGTACAGGTGCAAAAGACGGTGTAGGGATGGCGCATTGGGAAATGCAGGGTTGGATGATTCTTATCCTTGGCTGGTTGTTTGTTCCTTTCTATCAACTTATGAACGATAAGTTAGGGAAAATCATTACCATGCCGGAATTCCTGAAAAATCGTTATACTCCCCGTACAGGTTCTTGGTTGTCTATCATTACGCTTATCGCTTACGTACTTACCAAAGTGAGTGTAACAGCATTTACAGGTGGTATCTTTATGTACAGTCTTCTTGGAATACCTTTTTGGTACGGAGCTATCGGTTTGATCGTTTTGACAGGTATTTTTACCGTTTTAGGAGGCATGAAGGGCGTAATGACATTGTCTGCCATTCAAACGCCGATTCTTATCATAGGCTCATTTCTTGTCCTTTTCTTGGGATTGGCGGCACTTGGAGATGGAAATATAGGTCATGGCTGGACTGCTATGATTGACTATGCAAGTAAACTGAAGGAAGGATATGGTACAAACCATGTGTTCCACTTTGAAACGGGCGACCCAATGTATGATGAGTTCCCTGGTTTTTGGGTATTTATAGGAGCTTCAATCATCGGTCTTTGGTATTGGGCTACCGACCAGCATATTGTACAAAGGGTACTTGGACAAACAAAAGGAGAAGCCAACGATGTAGTAATGAAACGTGCGCGTAGAGGTACTATTGCTGCCGGCTATTTTAAATTATTACCAGTGTTCATGTTCTTAATACCCGGCATGATAGCAGCTGCATTGACAGCAAAGTCTGGAAGCGGTTTGTCGCTAAATAACTTGATCGTGAGCACAGGCATACAAGACATAACAATAGAAGGTACTGATACTGCTTTTGGAGCAATGGTTAAGTTTGTATTGCCTGCCGGTGTGAAAGGTATTGTAACTATCGGTTTTATATCTGCGTTGGTTGCTTCTTTGGCTGCATTCTTCAACTCTTGTGCTACACTGTTTACGGAAGACTTTTACAAACCAATGGCCAAAGGTAAAACTGAAGCTCAATATGTATTGGTAGGTCGTATCGCCACAGTTGTAGTTGTATTGCTTGGTCTTGCATGGATGCCTGTAATGATGAGCCTTGGTAGTTTATACAGCTACTTGCAGGGAATTCAATCATTGCTCGCTCCATCTATGGTAGCAGTATTTGTAATGGGTATATTCTTTAAGAAAATTACGCCTAAGGCAGGTGAAGTTGGTATGATAGGAGGTTTTCTTATCGGCATGTTGCGCTTGCTAACCAATGTCTTTACGAATAATGGTAAAACCGAAATGTCAGGTTGGTTCTGGGATAATACAGCTTGGTTTTGGCACACCAACTGGCTGATTTTTGAAATATGGTTGCTTTTATTTATTATGTTGATGATGGTAGCTGTATCCTTCTTTACTAAAAAACCAACGGCACAACAAGTTGAGTTTATCACTTTCACTGGTGATTACAAAAAACTTATCAAAAACAGCTGGAACAAATGGGATGTTATTGCTTCGCTTGGAGTTGTAACGCTTTGCGCATTGTTCTACTGGTATTTCTGGTAATTTTTTCAACAGGGAGCCGTTTGTTTTTCACAGGCGGCTTCCTGCTTTTTAAATCTAATAAATAAAATGAAAATGAAGAAACTGATTTTTTTAGCGCTGCTCCCAATGTTTATCATTGGCTGCAAGGATAAAAGTGAAAAAACATTGTCCGGGCTTGATAAGGCTAATTTCACCAGCGTAATCAACGGGGATTCAACAGGCTTGTACGTGCTTAAAAATGCTGCCGGCATGGAAGTTTGCATCACCAATTACGGTGGCCGTATCGTTTCCATCATGGTTCCCGACAAAACCGGTAAAATGCAGGATGTGGTCCTTGGCTTCGACAGCGTGGCCGATTATGTAAAAATCCCGAGTGATTTCGGGGCATCTATCGGACGGTATGCCAACCGAATCAACCAGGGACGGATTGTAATCGATGGCGACACCATTCAATTACCACAAAACAACTTCGGGCACTGCCTGCACGGTGGCCCGAAAGGCTGGCAATACCAGGTTTACCAGAAAGTAAACCAGGTGAACGACACCACCATTGAACTGACCCGCTTCTCGCCCGATGGCGACATGAATTTCCCTGGAAATATGACAGCCAAAGTGACTTTCGTCCTAACTGCCGACAATGCCATTAAGATTGATTTTGAGGCTACTACCGACAAGAAAACCGTGATTAACATGTGTAACCACTCGTATTTCAACCTGTCGGGCGATGCCAACAACGCCATCACCGACAACATGCTGTACATCAATGCCGACCGCTTTACCCCGGTCGACAGCACATTCATGACTACCGGCGCCATTGATTCGGTGAAAAACACCCCGATGGACTTCACCGCAGCCAAAGCTGTTGGCCAAGACATCGACAAATACGATTTTATCCAGCTTAAAAACGGTAACGGTTACGACCACAACTGGGTATTGAACACAGCAGGTGATGTAACCAAGCTGGCAGCCAAAGTGACTTCGCCCAAAAGCGGAATCTTCGTGGAAGTTTACACCAACGAACCCGGTATCCAGGTTTACACCGGCAACTTCCTCGATGGCAGCGTGAAAGGTAAAAAAGGCGTGGTTTACAAACAACGTTCGGGCATTTGCCTCGAAACTCAACATTACCCCGACAGTCCCAACAAACCCGACTGGCCTTCGACTATCCTCGAACCAGGCAAAGTGTATAAAAGCACTTGTATTTATAAGTTTGGCGTAGAGAAATAACGTTCTAACATAACAGAAAGGCTTCCCGACACGGAAGCCTTTTTTCATACTGGTTGTATTATCTATCCGCTTAACAGCCTGACGGCCTCGTGGCAAAGCCCGAGTTGTGCCGAAAGAGCCTCGCCTGCAGGTCGGATGTTAGCCCCACGTAGATGTATTTTCGGATGAGGCTCTTAATGGCGTAAACAGTGTACATGGATCCACGTTTGAAAATGAAAAAAGGAGGCCGGGCGTCTTCCGCTTGCCTCCTCCCATATCTTATGTACCCGAAGCGGGACTTGAACCCGCACAGCCGTGAAGCCAAAGGATTTTAAGTCCTTCGTGTCTACCATTCCACCATCCGGGCAGGAATGACTCCTGTAGCTAATAAAAGCTGAGCGAAAAACGGGACTCGAACCCGCGACCCCGACCTTGGCAAGGTCGTGCTCTACCAACTGAGCTATTTTCGCAAATATATAGTTTTAATTGAAATCGTTGTTTCAATGCTGGATTCCTTGCCAAGGTCGGGTTCCCGTGTCCATGATTTTGGGGCAAGGTCGTACTCTACCAACTGAGCTATTTTCGCGTTTGTATATTGTTTTTGTTGAAACCGTTGTTTCGAGAAACCTGCTTCAAGTATTGAAAACTCCCTTAAAGCGGCTGCAAAGATACGTTCAATTTTTGAATTCCGAAAACTTTTGTTGCGAAAATTACAAGTTTGGGGATGTCGGATGCCGTTAAAATGCTTTCCCCGGATTAGAAATCCAAATACTGGCCTCTCCATTTTATCAAAAAAAATCGGTATTTTTACCATCAAAATTCAAGAAATGAAAAAACAGAATATCCAGACCGAAATAGACGCGTGCTATTTGTACGGTAAACTGGCAGACAATGAACAGGATAAAAGCATTGAGAATGTTTTCAGGAAAATGAGCGACATTGAAAAAAGCCATGCGGAGGCTTTTGCGCGAAAATCGGGAATTCCTGTTGAAAATTTAATGAAACCATCGTGGCGAGCCAGGACAATGAACCTTATCGGAAAGGTTTTTGGATACGACTACGTTCTTGGCGCACTGATGGACACGGAAAAAGGGCTTTCGAATGCTATCATACGCACAAAGGAAAAAAACAAGCAGGAGATTACCGGCTCGGAAACAAACCATGTGAAAATCCTTTTTTCGATTATCGAAAATGATAAAGACATGGGCGTGGTACAGCATGCACGTTTCGAGAACCGTCATCGATCGGTTGGTGGAAACGCAATCCGGGCAGCCGTGCTGGGTGGAAACGATGGGTTGGTTTCCAATTTCAGCCTGGTGATGGGCGTGGCGGGCGCTACCCACGGAGGAAGTGGTGTAATCCTGGCCGGGACAGCGGGTTTGCTGGCTGGTGCACTCTCGATGGCACTTGGCGAATGGATTTCGGTAAAAAGTTCCCAGGAATTGTACGAAAACCAGATGTCGATTGAAATGGATGAACTGGAAACGAACCCGGAGGGGGAGGAAAAAGAGCTTGCGCTGATTTATATGGCAAAGGGGATACCCGAACCGCAGGCACTTTCGATGGCCGCCGACATTATGAATGACAAGACAAAAGCACATGATGTGCTGGTTAAGGAAGAACTTGGCATTAATGCCGACGAATTACAGGGTTCGGCCATGGAGGCTGCATTGTATTCGTTTTTCCTGTTTTCGATAGGCGCCGTCATCCCATTATTCCCTTTTATTTTCATGTCAGGATATAAGGCTATACTCCTAAGCGTAGGATCCAGCGCATGCGGCTTATTCTTGATAGGTGCCGCAATCACCCTGTTTACAGGGAAAAACGTTTGGTATTCGGGCTTCAGGCAGGTACTCTTCGGACTCCTTGCCGCCGCTGTAACTTTTGGTATAGGCCGGCTTATTGGTGTCTCGATAAGCTGAGTTTCAACATTTTAAGCATAACTGAAAAATATTTCCATAAAAATAACGGTAAATAATTTGCTGGTTTAGAATAATAATGTACTTTTGCACCCACAAAATATCGCGGAGTGGAGCAGTGGTAGCTCGTTGGGCTCATAACCCAAAGGTCGTTCGTTCGAATCGGGCCTCCGCAACAAGGGAAAGGGAATTGTTATAAATCGCAATTCCCTTTTTTTATACTACAATCCCGATAAACCAGAACACCCTTACGCTTTCACCATGTTCACTGTTTATGTTTTACACAGCCGGGACTTCGATAAGACATACACCGGCTTCACAAACAACCTGGAAAACCGGCTGGCCGCCCACAACCACCCGCAAAACAAAGGGTGGACAAGGAGTTTCCAGCCGTGGAGGGTGATCCATACGGAAACTTTCGAAACCAAGAGCCTGGCCATGCGGCGGGAGAAACAGTTGAAGACGGCCAGGGGAAGGGAATTCATAAAGACTAAAATCCTTTAGCTCCTTGGGATCATATCCGCCAGCTGGCGGACGTTCGTTCGAATCGGGCCTCCGCAACAAGGGAAAGGGAATTGTTATAAATCGCAATTCCCTTTTTTTGTTCCCCCACTCCCCGGCAGCCCGTGTCCGGATTAAAGGAAATCGAAGATTTCCCTTTTGCATGAGAAAACAAAAACAATGCACGCATAATACGCAAAGCTTGAAGAAAACGATACTTGCGTAAAAGAGAATGTGAATCGGAGTTAACTATTTTTGGTTGTCGACCGTTGGTTCGCAAAATTCATAGAGAAAATCAAAGGTTTTTCCAGCTTGCTTTTGCTTTTCAATCATCCAATCCTTTTCCTTGTAGTATTTTCGGAATGGATTTTTCGATTCTTGACTCGCGTGTTTTCGATTGTTTGGGTTGTGAAAAATAAAAAAGGTATGCCCGCTGCCTTCCTGGTGTCAGTGAATCGAAAGCTGCTTGCAGTTCGGGCATTTCGTCCAACCGCTTTTGGAATTCCTCGGGGATGCTGAAATCGGCGGTCTTTTTGAAACCCACTTTCAATCCGGCTTTTTCCACCTCGATGGCTTCAGCGACATAGTTCTTCAATACGGGTTCCAATTCAACAATTTCCCTGAGATTGGTGAACCTCACCTGCCTCCCCGCCTGCACATTCTCGGTTTGCCGGACCAATATGCCCAGCGGGTCATTCAACAATGCACCTTTTACAAACAGCATGGCACAATAGTTCTTGAATGCATGTATAATCACCACATTGCTCTTGCCGTATGTGTAGCATGGGCATCCCCACTTCAATTCTTCGTTCAGAGGGGTGTCGAGCATGATGGCACGCAACTTTTCCAATTCTTCCTGCCAATTACCGGCTTTATCAAAATAAAAATCAACGGCTGGGTTCATAATTTTTCAAATCATTTAAAAGAGGGTAAGGTTTGCAAACTACCCGTATAATTATTTCCGGTTGAATACCAGTTTCTTGCGATTCATTCAAATTTGCACTCTTCGGGGTTCAACAGCAACGGCCACAATGACCACCGAAGCGCGGCTTATTTCCAACCCATCGGGCGTGGCAAACGAATTCAAGGCCATGTTCTTGCAATTACATTTTGCCCACTAATATAACTCTGAAAACACGCACGGGTTTGTTTTAATGGTTAATGGAAATTGTGGGTAACTATCCGTATCTGCTGGGACTTTATGGCATCTTGCGGCAAAAACCTTGCACCAGCCCCTTGAATTTACAGAGGATACTATCTACAAGGGCAGCCATCGATAAATTACTCAAAACTCCCATTTAAGCAAAAGCCTGAAATCGGTTTTCCGGTTGCCGTTGATTTTCTCGTTGCCGCTGCTTATCGACTCTCGGTCGTCGGCATACACGGTCTGGGCCGCTTTCAGCCAGACCGAAAGGTACTTGTCCAGGTCATACCTCAAATTCAGGTAGTAGCGGCTACCCAACCCGTAAAACATGGGAATCGAAAAGGCATACATCACATCCTTTTCGTAAGTATAAAAACGGTTTTCATAATCCACGGCATCGAAAGCCTGCATCCTGAAATCTACTTTCAACGGTAATTTCCCGAATTGGTAACTGATATCCTGCAGCACATTGACACCATAACTCCAGGCCGCGTAACCTTCCCGGAATAAATTCCCTTCAAGCACATTTTTAAAACTGAAATTTCCAAAAGAATACACCAGGTTGTACCGCAACGAAGTCCGCCTGTTGGTGATAACCACAGGCATTACCGCAAGATTACCAGGTGAATCGGCTCCCTTTTCCTCGTATTTAAACCGCCAGTACATGGCAATGTCCCGCTTGGGGGTAAAATCAAGCTGCAACAGGTAATCGGTCCCGGCCGAAGGCGAACTGACACCAAACTTGGGCCAACGGAACTGGTAATTGTCGGCGTATGCTGCCAGCCTCCAGTTCCTCACAGGCCGAATTTCAACTCCAAGGTAAACGCCGCCCTCATTATTTATCCGCGATGCCTCGGAAAAAGCGCTGGCGAAAAAAGTGTCGTATTGGGGCGAATAATAACGATGCAACGCCACCAGGCTAACCCTGGAAAGGGGTGAAAAGCCCATCCCGTTGATGGTGGCCACAGCGCCGTTCTGTGCCATGGCCGTTTCGCCAAACAGGTTCAACTTGGACAACCTGGCACGGTAATTTATCCCGGCTGTGGTCTGCGTGTTTCCCGAAAAGTAAAAGTAACTGTAAACAGACTTTTCGGGTTCCAGGCGGTTGTCCAAACGAGTATGGACTGCCGTGAACCCAAGTTGCGCGTGCGAAAATGTCCAGGTTACATTTCCGCCGGCCACTTGCTGGTTTACAGTATGTTTTTTGCTCCATTCGCTGTCTGTACGGTGCAAGCCTGTTTTGTAAACGCTTGGAAAACTTCCGTTCACCGTATCACCATCCACCTGCTTTCCCGAATAAAAAGCCGTAATGTCAAGGTTCCCAAACCGGACAGTGGCTCCCGCCCCGCGGAAAAAGTTGGTTTCATCAGTCGAACTGTATTTCTTCAATCCCGAATTCCGGGGATAGACATTCAGCACATACGCCGATTTGCCGGTACCAAATTCAGTTCCCAACACCAGCCCCTGGCCGAAATTGGCCTTGAAATCACCAGCCACCACAGTCTTGAACTTCCCGAAACCATTCAGCTGCACCGCCCCTGAGTAAAAATCGTATCCCTTATGCTTGGTTCCCCAAAATTGCTCCCCTGCATCCTTTTCGGCTGTTAGGCCTACAAGTATCCTGTCCTTGTAATGGAAACGGTATTTAATGGAATTATACACATCGTTCCCCGCATATGCCTTCGTGCCTGCCTGCTCTTCGTCGGGGTCGAACCGGTAAGCTTCCTTGGTTTCGGCACCTTTGTCGGCCCGCAGGAAAAGCTCGTTCCTCCCCCTGCCCAGCACATCCCGGAGGTAAATCCTTTTCGTGGCAGGGACACCTTCGGCAACCACCACAAACGGCAACATGCGCCTGATATCCGTCATGTCAAGCCCATCAATCAACCGAAGCTCGTACGT
Organism: Paludibacter sp.; assembly: GCA_035299105.1. Lineage (GTDB taxonomy): Bacteria > Bacteroidota > Bacteroidia > Bacteroidales > Paludibacteraceae > Paludibacter. Next base: position 27,543 of record DATGXD010000333.1, read on the forward strand.
GCTTTTCAATGTCCCGAAACGGTAAATGTAAGCGAGGATGCTTTCCACCTGCGAGTCGCTCAGGAAAGGCAGTTTCCCGAGTTCTTCCCGAGTGGCAAGGTTGATATTGACCGGATTCTGGGCATACCCTATCAAGTCATCGTAAAAAGTCTCGAAATCAATCTCATCCCCTGATTCGGCCGTGTATTCTTCAAAAATATCGGAAATCAATTGTTCGGTCGTAGCCACAGCATCCTGGGCCCTTGCCATATGGGAAAAGAGCAAAAAGAAAACAACCAGGATACTTATCTCCAAATATCTCATACGGGTGGATTGTATTCTTTGTTATTTCTTGAAACGGTATTTGACACCCCCCATGGTGTTCAGCCCGAGCAGGGGATGCAATTCGCAATTCAGGGTCAGGGTCAAAGCACCCGCATCCACACCAAACCCGAGGCAAGGTACCAGGTACTGCGACGCATACCCGCCGACATTAACCGATAAGCTTTCCAGCATCCGGTACCCGAAACCGGTTGCGAAACGGTACCCGCCGGAAATTTCCTTGTCGATTTGGGTATGCCAGGCCAGTTCGGGAGAAAACTGGTATTCGGTACCCAGGCTATAGACCGAAGGAATCCGCTTCAGCACGTAAGCCTGGTCGATATTTGTCTGGAAAGGGTTGAATGTGTTGAAACCCAAACTAAAAGCAGGCGAAAACCTGACCGACAAGCCAATTTGCGGGAAGAAAGTTCCCCGGTACGAATGGGTGGAATGGTAATAAGCCGTATAATAATTGAACCCCACCCCCATGGAGAATTTATCCGAAAAATTCCGGGCAAGGCAAAAACCGGCAAGCATCTCGTTGTACAACGAATAGCCAAAACGTGAAAACGAAACACCTGCATTCACTGCTCTGGATGCAAACCCATATTGAAAGCTTTGTGTCGATAATTCGGGGATCAGGAAACGGTTGTCAACTTCCATGCCCAGTTCGGAAGCGGTTGAATACCCAAGCATGGCGGGATTGTGGAAAGAAGACCAGGAATGCGTGTCGGCAACAGAGGCCTGGGCAATGGAAGTGGAAGCCGGAATGATTTCAGAAATTTGACTAAAAAGTAAGGGCGGGCATATAAAACCAATAAAAAGTACTATTACAAACTTCATAATCAATGCACTGAAAAGATTATACAAACGTCTATCCGGCTTTTAGATTCCAAAATTAATAAAATTTCCAGGATTAACAAGCATGGATGGGGAAAATCAACAAGAAAAGCAAACAACGTCTATGATAACAATGTTGATATAAGTTAGGCGTTGGTTCCGAATATAGTTAAACCTGCAGGCGTACGCAAAGGTTGGATACGTGTTTGGTATTGACAAATTCCCTTTGTGGTCTTTGCGCGGAAAACAAAACAATGCTCGCAAAGAACGCGGAGTACGCAAAGGGTCAAGATACACCTTCAGGGGGTGACCAAAAAAACGCCTGGGAATAATAAACGCGTGATCCGCTGACGGATCCTCAGTTGCCGGTTTCAAATTCGGGTTTGTACCCCAGAGTCTCGCTCAAAACCTGTTTGTCATCATCCTTTGTCAGCTCTTTCTCGCCTTTCCGGTAATAATAGATAATCCCGAATGCGCTGCATTTCTGCAACCTCGTGTAAGGCGGTTCGTTTTTAAACCAGACTTCCACCTGGTTCCAGATGTCAAGGATGATTTCATCTCCTTTCTTGCGCAGGCCGACAAGTTCTTCCCAGTTGCGGTTGGTAGTGGACTGGTGGATTTTCTGTGTCGATTTGTATTCTTTGAATACCTCGTAATGCACTTTCAGTTTGGCAATGGTGGGATTGTAAATGGGCAGTCCACCGTTCCGTATACGCTCGTTTTCGCCATCAATCACGCACTTCCCCCAATGCAACAAAGCCGCCTCGGTACTTAAGTCCGGTACAATGTGCACGTTCGGGTCTAACTGGTAAAAAAGCTTGTGCTCCTTTTTTATATCGCCGCGGATTACGGCCAGGTTGAACACCTGGATGAAATGTGAAATATACAGGCGGGCATTGTGGACTATCTGCTGGTAGCGCTTATTGGCCTGGACCTGGCTTTCGAGGGTTTGCTGGTATTGTTTCCACTGCTTTTCGAAAATACTCAGGTAACTTTTGGCTTCGAGCACGGTTTTGAACGAGATAACCTGCTCTCCAAAATTTTGCTGGTCCGCCTGCTGAATTGCTATCCGCAAGGAACGTAACCGGGCCTGATCAGTATTGGGAAGTCTTCGGTATGGCATATGCTGGTATTCAATTCTTACAATCCGACAGGTAATCCGGAATTGTAATGTTATTTATTATTTTATAAAATTAAACCCCATATGCGCAAAGGTAAAAAATTATTCCTTTCTAAACATCAAATTTTCGGCTAATTTTCTCAATCCTTGCTTTTTATTCCCCGAAACCCCTACTTTTTCGAGATATGCGATGGCCTGTGTATAAAAAACAAGCATCTTGTCTTCGCAAATTTGCCTGATACCAAGCCTGTCGTAAATGGAAGTTATGGCCCTGATTTTTTCACCCGACAGGTTTTCGTCGGTGCAGCCAAGCCAATACCTGAGTTCCTCCGCATCATTTCCCTCCGCCAGGTCCAATGCATTGATAAGCAGGTAGGTTTTCTTGTTGCAAAGTATGTCGCCACCAATTTTTTTGCCGAAAACAGCTTCGTTGCCATACACATCGAGCAAATCATCCTTCAATTGGAATGCCAGCCCTATGCCAATCCCAAAATCATAGAGCAACCGGGCATCCTCCTCTCCTGCCCCACCCGCAATGGCGCCGCATTTCAGCGCGCAAGCTAGCAGAACGGCTGTTTTCAGCCTGATCATTTCCAGGTATTCTTCCGCCTTCACATCGTCGCGGCGCTCGAAGTCGACATCGTACTGCTGGCCTTCGCAAATCTCGGCTGCCGTTTGCGAGAACAAATCGAGCACGGGTTTCAGGTGTCCCACGGGGGTTTTTGCAATATACTGGTAAGCAACAATCTGCATCACATCGCCCGACAGGATGGCGGTGTTGTCGTCCCACTTTTTATGTACGGTGGGTTTTCCTCGTCGCACATCGGCCCGGTCCATGATATCGTCGTGCAACAAGGTGAAATTATGGAATATTTCGAGCCCCAACGCGGTATTCAAGGCCGGCTGCACATCGTCCGAAAACAGGTTGCAAGCCATCAGAGCCAGTGCGGGGCGTATCCGCTTCCCACCCATGGAAAGGACGTAACCTATTGGTGCATACAATCCTACAGGTTCCTTGCCCCAATTGATATTTTCAAGTTCCGATGCTACGATAGCTGTTATTTCGTCGAATGTTTTCATATTCTTTTAGTTACGAGTTACAAAGTTACGAGTTACAAGAATTTTAGTATTAAACAAAATCAAGGCATTCCTTCACGAACTTTTTGCTCGTAACTTGTAACCGTTACCTTGTAACTAAAATAATTCGTTCTCAATAATTTCCGTCATCACATCCTTGATATCCAATCCGGCGGCCGCTACTTGTTGTGGAATAAAGCTGGTTGCAGTCATTCCGGGGGTTGTATTTACTTCGAGTAAATTAATCACATCGCCTTCGGAAATAATATAGTCGATGCGCACAATCCCTTTACAGTCAAGTATATCGTAAATAGCCGAAGTCAGTTTTTGAACCCGCTCGGTCAGTTCGGCACTGATGCGTGCCGGCGTAATTTCCTGCACCTGCCCTTTGTATTTGGCATCGTAGTCGAAAAATTCATTCTCGCTAACCACCTCTGTGATAGGCAATACCTGCGTCTTGGTTTTTGTTTTATAAATCCCGCAAGTTATTTCGGTACCCGACATGAATGCTTCGATCATCACTTCGTGTCCTTCGCCGAATGCAAGCTGAATGGCGGGTTGCAATTGTTCAACCGATTTCACTTTGGTGACGCCAAAACTGCTTCCACCCACGTTGGGTTTTACGAAGCATGGGAAACCGATTTTCGAAGCCACCTCTTCGTTGGTAACAGACTGCCCGGAACGCAAAACGAGCGATTCGGAGACTTTTACGCCAAAGCCTTTGAGGTACTGGTTGCAGGTGAATTTATTGAACGTAATGGCGGCTGCCAATACACCGCAACATGAATAGGGCAAGCCTATCAAATCGAAATATCCCTGCAGAATGCCATTTTCGCCCGGAGTGCCATGTATGGTGATATAGGCAAAATCGAAAACGGTTTTCTCGCCGTTGCGGGTGAAACTGAAATCGTTTTTGTCGATGGCAATTTTTTCTGTATCGGACCATTCCACCTGCCAGGTTTTTCCTACAATGGTAACAATGAATACATTATACTTTTCCTTATCCATGAAGGAATGCAAACCGGCTGCACTTTTCAGCGATACAACCACTTCCGACGAATCGCCGCCGGCCACGATGGCAATATTTTTTTTCATAATCATAATAATCCCGCCCCCCGAAGGGGAGTTCTTCTAATATGTTTTTCTTATTCTAATTAATTATTGATAATCTAAAGAATAATACCAACTTAATTCTCCGCCAAGTGACGGGCATGGATTGTTTTTATTCTTCCGTTAAAAATTTGGCATATCCCCGC